>CAMDHB010000140.1 GCA_945897655.1 Pseudorhodobacter antarcticus | reverse complement strand
CCAATCACGTCGATACCGACAAAGATCTGGCCCTTTTCCTTCAATGTCGGCCCAATCGCCGCGCAAATCTCCAGATCGCGGGCGGTCAGACCAATCTTCTCGGGCCGCCCGCCCACATGCATGTTCGACCGCGTCTCCCCGGCCTGCGGCACCCGGTTGATCGCCCCAACAGGCGCGCCATCCACCAGAATGATCCGCTTGTCGCCCTTGGCAACGTCCGGCAGAAACTTCTGCACAATCAACGGCTCGCGGCTCATCGAGGTGAACAACTCAAACAGGCTCGACAGATTGCGATCATTGGGGTCAAGCCGGAAGACCCCTGCCCCGCCGTTGCCATACAAGGGCTTCAGGATGATATCGCCATGCTTGGCCTTGAACGCGCGGATCGTCGCCAGATCGCGGGCAATCGCCGTCGGCGGGATGAGGTCGGGGAACTGCAACACCAACAGCTTTTCCGGGCAGTTGCGCACCCAGAACGGATCGTTGACCACCAGCGTCTTTGGATGAATCATGTCCAGAAGATGGGTCGTCGTGATGTATCCCATGTCAAACGGCGGGTCCTGACGCAGCCAAACCACGTCAAACTCTGCCAGATCAACCTCTTGCTCATCGCCGTAGGAGACATGGTTACCCACTTCACGCCGCAAGGTAACAGGCCAGCCCCGCGCCACCACCCGGCCCTCCACAAAAGCCAGCCTGTCGGGGGTGTAATAAAACAAGGAATGCCCCCGGCCCTGCGCCTCCAAAGCAATGCGAAACGTGCTATCGGCAGAGATGTTGACAGACCCGATCGGGTCCATTTGCAAAGCGACTTTCAACGACATGGCTTACTCCTGCGTATTCCCGCCATAGATGACGCAGGATTGTGGCAGTTGCAATTGATCAGGCGGCAAAGGCGTTCTGCAGAATCTCGATCCTGCCGCCGTCATCGACCAGGGCGACGTCGAACCGCGCAAGGCTGTCCTGCCCAAGTGGCTCTGATCCCAGATACTCGGACGCCGTCTGCCAGATCCGCTTCATCTGGTGCTCGGACAGATGGCTTGCCGCCTCGGCATGGGTCCGGCTCTTCTTCACTTCTATAAAGACAAGCTCATCACCATCCCGAGCAATCACATCGATTTCACCCGCAGTCCCACGCCACCGCCGGGCCACGACCTGCTGTCCCGTGCTCAGATAAAGTTGCGCGACACAGTCTTCGGCACATTTGCCAGCGTGATAGGACACTGCACCACTCATTCACGGCCCTCTAGCTGCAAAGCCATCTGATACGCATCCCGCTTGGACAACCCATACTCTTCAGCGACCAAAGCGGCCGCTTCCTTCGTCGACCGCGTCTGCATCGCGGACATCAACGCAGTCTCAATCTCCAAAGGGCTGGCCAATGTCACCTCGCCACGATCAATCACAATGACCACTTCCCCCTTGATGTCCCGCTGCGCAAAGACTTCGGCCAAGTCTCCCAAGGTACCGCGGGTGATTTCCTCAAACTTCTTAGTAAGTTCACGACAGACCGCAGCCCTTCTGTCCTGACCCAGACATTCCCTCATGTCCCTCAGGCTTTCACTTACCCTATGAGGTGATTCATAAAATATCAGTGAAGATGGCACCCCCTTCACCTCCCTCAGCACAGTTTTCCGGGCCGCGCTCTTGTTGGGCAGAAATCCCATGAAGGTGAACCGATCCGACGCAATACCCGACACCGTCAGCGCGCAGAGCAAGGCCGAAGGCCCGGGGGCCGCCAGAACGGGCAAGCCTTCCTCAATGGCCGATCGGGCCAATTGATAGCCGGGATCGGCGACCAGCGGGGTTCCGGCTTCAGAGGCATAGGCCACCGACTTTCCCTCTTTCAGCAGGGCGATCAGCCGTGGTCTGACCGCCGCGCCATTATGGTCATGATAGGCGATCATGGGTCGGCCCTGGATTGGCACACCGTGGATCTCCATCAGATGGCGCAGGGTTCGCGTGTCTTCGGCCGCCAGCACATCCGCCGCTGTCAGGATATCCAACGCGCGCAGGGTTATGTCACGGGCTGCCCCGATCGGGGTCGCCACCAGATGAAGCCCGGCCGCGATGCGCAGTCCCTCTGGTGTGCCGATGGCCATTGTATTGCGTCTCCTGCAAAGTTTACTTCCCCCGGCGATATGCGTATGGATAGTCGCACCAGCCTTTCAGGTGAATGCAGGGAGTATATGATGTTTCCCGTTTTGTCCCGCGTCAGATTGTATGCGGTGCAGTCCGCGCTGCTCGTCTTGGCGCTTGTCCTTTCGGCCTGCGGCCCAGGGTATAGTCCGGGTATCTCCGGACCCGGCCTGAACGCCGGCGCGGCCATTCCGGTGGCTTTGCTGATCCCTGGCGGGTCTGACGACACGAACGACATCTACATTGCGCAAAGCCTGGAGAATGCCGCCCGTCTGGCGATTGCGGATCTGGGCGGCGTGACAATCGACCTGCGGGTCTACAACACCCAAGGTTCGCCGGAAATCGCCGCCGCCATGGCCACTCAAGCCGCCGACGAAGGGGCCGCCGTCATTCTGGGCCCGTTCTTTGCGCTTGAGGCCAATGCCGCGGGGGCCGCCGTGGCCTCGCGCGGGATCAATGTACTCAGCTTTTCCAACAACCCCGAAGTTGCCGGAGGCAACGTCTTCATTCTGGGTCAGACATTTGATTCGACCGCTCGCCGACTGGCCAGCTATGCCGTTGGTCGCGGCATTGACCGAATCATGGTGGTCCATGACCCCGATCCGGCCGGCCAAATAGGCAAGGTCGCAATTGAAAACGCCGTGGTCAATGCAGGTGGCACCTTGGCTGCCGTCGGGACCTATGAATTTTCGCAAAACGGCATCATCGAAGCGATACCGGGTCTTGCAGCCTCGGCCAAGTCAAGCGGCGCAAAGGCCCTTTTCCTGACCGCCGACAACGCCGGGGCGCTGCCTCTCTTGAGCCAGTTGTTGATGGAAAACGGCGTAAACCCGGCCACATTCCAATTCATCGGTCTGGCGCGGTGGGACATTCCCGCTGCCACCCTTGCCCTGCCTGGCGTTCAAGGTGCATGGTTTGCCCTGCCTGACCCTGTCACGAACCAGCAGTTCCAGGCGCGCTATGCCGCAGCTTACGGCGAGGCGCCGCCGATTTACGCCGGTTTTGCCTATGACGGCATCGCGGCCATCGGGGCCGTCGCGAGAAGCGGGGGTGGGGCATCCTTGACTGCCGACGCTCTGATGCAAAGTGCAGGTTTTGTTGGTGTTGGAGGCATCTTCCGCCTGCGCCCCGATGGCACCACCGATCGCGGTCTGGCCGTCGCACAGATCCTGGACAAGCAACTTGTGGTCATCGAACCCGCCCCGAACAATTTCGGCGGTGTCGGCTTCTGACAGGGCGCGGGCCGAAACCCGCGCCACTCCCATGCAGGCCCTGGAACTGGGCAGCAGTGCCCTGACTGCGGCTGTCGAAACGGCTCTGGGCATCGCCAATCTGGACGACAGGATGGATGCCATCCTGGCCGCCAACCGAGATGCCCGCGCTGCCCGAACGGCTGCCGCTCGCTTGCTGATTGACGCCAAGACCAATGCCAATCTGGCGCTGGAGAAGAAATTTGCCATAGCACCTCTGGCAGCCCTGGCCCAAATCCGGGCGCAAGCCGAGCTGACGGATGGGCTTGTGCAGGCCGCGCTGATCATCGCCTATCGTTTGCATCCACTCTCCAATCCTACAGAAGCCGAACGCATCACCGTGTTGGCCGTTGGCGGGTTTGGCCGTGCCGAGATGGCGCCGCACTCTGACGTAGACTTGCTGTTCCTGTTCCCCTGGAAAATCACACCCTGGGCGGAAAAGGTCATCGAAAGCATGCTTTACGTCCTTTGGGATCTGAAGCTGAAAATCGGTCACTCCAGCAGAACGGTCAAGGACAGCATCCGCCTTGGCCGCGAAGACATCACGATCCGCACCGCCCTTTTGGAACATCGCTATGTCGCGGGTGACATCACACTTGCGGCAGACCTTGATGCGCGGCTGTGGTCTGACCTGTTCCGCAACACCGGCCCCCAGTTCATCGAGGCAAAACTGCGCGAACGTGAAGCCCGCCACAAACGCCAGGGCGGCAAGCGCTATGTCCTTGAACCAAACGTGAAAGAGGCCAAAGGCGGGTTGCGGGACTTGCAGACGCTGTACTGGATCGGCAAGTACCTGCACCGTGTGGCCACTTCCGAAGGTCTGGTGGCTGTGGGCCTTTTGTCGGCCGAAGAGTACGGCCACTTCCAACGGGCAGAGAATTTTCTTTGGGCCGCTCGCTGCCATATGCATTACATCACCGGCCGCGCGACCGACCAGTTGACCTTCGACCTGCAGGTCGAGGTGGCCGAACGGATGGGGTATTTTGACACCTCTGGCAGACGCGCCGTCGAACATTTCATGCAAGACTACTTCCGCCATGCCACCCGCGTTGGCGAACTGACCCGGGTCGTTCTGACCGAGTTGGAAGCCCGTCACGTCAAACCCGAAGCCCGCCTCGCCGGGTTCTTTCAACGCAGCCGTGCCGTACCCGGTTTCAAGCTGGTCCAAGGCCGCCTTGACGCAGCCGACCCCGCGAAATTCCTGGCGACCCCCCTCAACCTGCTGGCCGTGTTCGAGGAGGCGCTGCGCTCGGGATATCTGCTCCACCCCAATGTGATGCGCCTGATCGCCGCCAACCTGCAGCTGTTTGACGACCATCTGCGCGATGACCCCGAAGCCGCCCGCGTGTTCCTTGACCTGATGCTGAAACACGGAAATCCAGAACGCGCCCTGCGCCGGATGAACGAACTTGGCGTCCTGTCGGCCTTCATCCCCGAGTTCGAGAACATCGTCGCGATGATGCAGTTCAACGTCTACCACCACTACACAGTGGACGAACACATCATCCAATGCATCAGTATCCTCGCTCAGATCGAACGGGGAGAGTTGGTCGAGGAATTGCCGGTTGTGACCGGTATCCTCAAGGCTGGGGTCAACCGCAAGATCATCTATGTGGCCCTTCTACTCCATGACATCGGCAAGGGTCGCCCCGAGGATCATTCCATCATCGGCGCCCAGATTGCCCGCCGTGTCTGCCCCCGCCTTGGACTGACGCCCGAGGAATCCGAAACGGTCGAATGGCTGGTCCGCTATCACCTGTTGATGTCCGATATGGCCCAGAAACGCGATGTGGGCGATCCGCGCACCGTGCGCGACTTTGCCAAGGCGGTTGAAACCCGCAAACGGCTGGATCTGCTGACGGTCCTCACCGTCTGTGACATTCGCGGCGTGGGCCCCGGCACCTGGAACAACTGGAAGGCCATGCTGCTGCGCCAATTGTACTGCCAGACCTCAGACGCGCTGGAAGGCGGACTTGAGGCATTCAGCCGTGAACGCGCCGTCGATGAAAACCGCGCTGCCCTGCGCGCTCGGCTGGCCGACTGGCCCCAGGCAGATCAGGACCGCGAGATTAGCCGCCATTATGACCCCTATTGGCAGGGCCTCAGCACCGACACCCAGGAAACCTTTGCCCGCCTTCTGCGTGGGCTCAAGGATGACCAGATCCGAATCGACCTGCACCCCGAACCCCAACGCGACGCCACCCGTGCTGCTTTTGCCCTTGCCGATCATCCGGGGATATTTTCCCGTCTGGCCGGGGCCTTGGCCCTCGTGGGCGCCAATGTGGTCGATGCCCGCACCTATACCTCCAAAGACGGCTATGCGACCGCCGTGTTCTGGGTGCAAGACGCTGAAGGCCACCCCTATGACGTAGACAAACTTCCCCGCCTGCGCGGCATGATCGACAAGACGCTCAAAGGCGAGGTCAAGCCCCGTACCGCCCTTGCCGACCGTGACCGCGTCAAGAAACGCGAGCGCGAATTCCGCTTTCCCACCCACATCACCTTCGACAACGAAGGCTCCGAGATCTACACCATCATCGAGGTTGACACCCGCGACCGCCCCGGCCTGCTCTTCGACCTGACCCGCACCCTGGCCGCCGCCAACATCTACATCGCCTCCGCAGTGATCGCGACCTATGGCGCTCAGGTGGTGGACGCCTTCTATGTAAAGGACATGTTCGGCCTGAAACTGCACGCCGGGCACCGTCAGGAAAGCTTGGAAAAGAAGCTGCGTCAGGCCATTGTTGATGGGGCAGCGCGGGCGCAGGGCTAGGAAGTGAGAAGGTGTTGTTGAACTGATTGGCCGCTTCCTCTTTTATGGCCAAGGCCCTAGCCGAGGCCACGCGACACCCTGTCAACCAAACCGGAAGGGACCCCAAAGGCCCCGGCGAGCGCCCGACCCACGCCGCAACAATTGAATCTCGGTAACCTCCGCGAACCCCAAACACTCCACCGCCCCTTTCGCCCCCGGCCTGAACAGGCTACCAAGTCCCCTGCAATTCACTGGCAGGCATATGGCGCGCTCCCTACTTCGCAATGTTGTCACCGTCGGCGGCTGGACGCTTCTGTCCCGTGGCGCAGGCTTTGCCCGTGACATGATGATGGCCGCCTACCTTGGTACCGGTCCCGTGGCCGAGGCGTTTCTGGTGGCCTTTTCCCTGCCAAACATGTTTCGCCGCTTCTTTGCCGAGGGCGCCTTCAACATGGCCTTCGTGCCGATGTTCGCCAAGAAGCTGGAGGGGGGCGAGGATGCCCAAGGATTCGCCCGCGACGCGATGAGCGGGCTGATGACCCTCCTCCTGGCCTTCACCCTGATCGGCACCATCGCCATGCCCTGGCTCGTCTGGGCAATGGCCGCCGGATTTGTGGGCGATGCCCGGTTTGATCTGGCGGTTGAGTTTGGCCGTATCTCGTTCTCCTACATCCTGTTCATCTCGCTTGTGGCACTCCTGTCCGGCGTGCTGACCACCCACGGCCGCTTTTCCGAAGCGTCCTTCGTGCCCGTCCTGATGAACCTGATGTTCATCGCCGCCATGTTCGGGGCGGACTGGATGGATTGGGACATGGGGTTGACCCTTGCCTGGACCGTGCCCCTGACCGGTGTTGCACAACTGGCCTTCACCTGGGTCTCGGCCCGGCGCATCGGTTTTGCCCTGACCCCCCGCTGGCCCCGATGGACGCCCGACCTCAAGCACCTGGCCCTGATCGCCGGTCCCGCGGTGCTGGCGGGGGGCGTGGTGCAGATCAACCTCCTCGTCGGTCGCCAGGTCGCCAGCTTTACCGAAGGCGCCGTGGCCTGGCTCACCTACGCCGACCGCCTGTACCAATTGCCCCTTGGCGTCGTGGGTATCGCCATCGGCACCGTCCTCCTCCCTGACCTGTCTCGCCGCCTGCGCGCCGGTGACAGCGACGGCGGACGTGCCTCGCTCAACCGCGGGGCCGAGGTGGCGCTTGCCCTAACCTTGCCAGCCGCCGTGGCTCTGGTCGCAATCGCCGCGCCCCTGTGCGCCGTTCTTTACGAACGCGGCGCATTCACCCCCGCCGACACCCGCGCCACGGCGCTGGTTCTGGCCATCTATGGCCTGGGTCTGCCCGCCTTCGTGCTGCACAAGGTCCTGCAACCGCTGTTTTACGCGCGCGAAGACACCAGCCGCCCCTTCCGCTATGCCGTCGTCTCCATGGTTCTGAACGCCCTGATCGCCGTCGGCCTGATGCCTTGGCTCGGCTTTGCCGCCGCCGCTTGGGCCACCACACTGGCAGGCTGGGTCATGGTCTGGCAACTTTGGTCCGGCTCCCGCCGGATGGGGCCCGAGGCGACGATGGACGACCGTTTCCGCACCCGCCTACCCCGCATCATCGCCGCCGCCCTGATCATGGGTGCCGCCTTGTACGCCGCCGCCTGGGCCCTTGCCCCCTGGCTCGACGCCCGCCACTGGCGCTTTGCCGCTCTGGGTGTCCTGATCACCCTCGGCATAGTCACCTATTTTGGCGCCGGCGCCCTGATCGGTGCCTTCCGGCTGTCGGAATTCCGGGCGCTCCGCCGCAAGTCCTAACCCCGCATCCGCGCCAGAAACCGCGCCCAGCCCCCGGGGCTGACCACGAAGGCCAACGCAAATCCCGCGACAAACCCAGCCAGATCGGCGACCCATTCCCAGGACGTCCCGCGCTCGACCCCGTAGACCAAAATCCCGAACACCGCGATCAGCACCTGAAACGCCAACAGGAACCCGATCAGGCTGAACGCCCGCAACTGGTTGCCCCCGCTACCCACCATCCGTACCCATAAAAGGAACGAATAGGCCCCGATCAGCCCGTAATCCCCCGGATACCCCCCCATCAGCGCCCCATGCGCCAAAGGCACCGCCGTATAGGCCAGCG
>CAMDHB010000139.1 GCA_945897655.1 Pseudorhodobacter antarcticus | reverse complement strand
CGCGAGACGATATCGCCCACGGCCAGTTCTCCCTGTTTCAGGGCTTCAAGGATATCCAGCCGCATGGGATCGGCCAAAAGGGGGAGAAGGGTTTTTGCATTCATCATAGTGTATATACACATCGATGTATTCTTAATCTGTCAACCCCCCTTGAGATGGCCCGCTGCCTACGGATAGAGATGTGCAAAACAAGGGGAACGACATGGACGCGGATTTTCTGATCATCGGTGGCGGCATCGCGGGCATTTCGGCGGCGGCGCGGCTGTCGGCTTTGGGCTCGGTGATCGTGCTGGAGGGGGAGGATCATCTGGCCCATCACGCCTCAGGCCGGTCGGCGGCGATGTATGAGCCGCATTACGGTGCACCTCCGGTCGTTGGACTGTCGCTCGCCTCGGGTGATTACTTTCGGGCGCAGCCCAATGTCCTGTCGCCGCGTGGTGTGCTGGCTGTCGCCAAGGCGGGCGAATTGGACCAGTTGGCGCTGGATGCCGAGGATATGGTGGCAAGCCCGATTTCCGTGGAAGAGGCCTGCGCCCTGGTGCCCATCCTGAACCCGGCCGTGGTTATCGGTGCGGTGTTGGCGAACCATGCTATGGACATCGACACCGACCTGCTGATCCAAGGCTATCTGAAACAGGCGCGGGGCAATGGGGCGCGGGTGCTGACAAAGGCGCGGGTGACGGCGGTGCAGAAGGTGGCGGGGGGGTGGCAGGTCACCTCAAACGCGGGCACGTTCACCGCGGGCTTGCTGGTCAATGCGGCTGGGGCCTGGGTTGATCAGGTGGCGGCGATGGCGGGGGTGCAGCCCTTGGGGTTCCAGCCCAACCGCCGGTCGATGGCGCGCATTCCGGCACCGGGGGGGCATGATGTCAGCCGCTGGCCGATGATCTTTGGTGTGGGGGAATCCTGGTATGCCAAACCGGATGCGGGGGCGCTGATCGTCTCGCCTGCCGAGGAGCATCCGATGGAGCCGCACGATGCCTTTGCCGATGATATGGTGCTGGCCGAGGGTCTGGCCCGGTATGAGGAGATGGTGACCGAACCTGTCACCCGGCTGATCACCAACTGGGCGGGTCTGCGGACCTTTGCGCCGGACCGGGTTCTGGTGATCGGGCGGGATGTGCGGGAGCCTTCGTTTTTCTGGCTGGGCGGTCAGGGCGGTTATGGGTTCCAATCCTCACCCGCTGCCAGCCAGTTGGCGGCGGATCTGCTTGCAGGCAGGGTGCCGGAACTGGCGTCGGAACTGGTGGCGGCGCTGTCGCCTGCACGGTTCGGATAGGGGTGTTCAGATCTGGACATTTTGGGAAATGCAGCGGAATCAGCGGCTTGGGGATATCTGTTTACCCGGCGTTAAGCATGTTGCCGGACCCCAGACCAAAACTTTTACCAAAAGTTTTGCAAATTCCTTGCTTCAAGGAATTTGGGGGCCATGCCCGGCGCTGATCTGATCGGCCAGACGTTGCGCGGCAGGCGTCAGGGCCACCCGTTCGCGGGAGATCATGCCGTAGGGCTCCACCTCGATCCCCAAGGGCACGGGCAGGGTGGCCAGCGCCGCCCCGGGGCCGGTTGAGAATTGCTGTGCGATGGCTTGGGCCATGACGGCAATCGCGTCGGTTTGCTGCAACAGGGCCAATGTCAGCATGAAGGAGGTGGTGGACACGCGCCTGCGGGGTGCGGGCAGGCCGCGTGCCTGCAGGCTGGCCAGAACGGTGCGGGTCATCAAGGATGGCTCGCCCGGCAGCAGCCAGTCGTAGGACAGCGCGGCCTCCAGCGTGGGCGCGCCCGTTAACACCGGATGGCCGTGGCGGGCGACCAAAGCAAGGGGTTCGCCGTCCAGCGGCGCATAGGTCAGCATCTGCGCCTGCGGCCCCTCGGGCATGCGGCCCAGCACGAAATCTAGGCGGCCTGCCAGAAGGTGATCGCACAGCTGGTCAGAGGCGGCCACCTCAACCTCAACCGTCACGGCAGGGTGGCGCGCCTGTTCGCGCTGCAGGGCGGGCAGAACGCGGTCCAGCGCGGCCCCGGTCACCGTGCCGATGCGGACATGGCCCATGCCGCCGGTCATGATCTCGGCCATGTCGCGGGCGGCGTCGTCCAGTTCCAGCCGCACCCGCTGCGCCCGTAGCGACAGCGCGCGGCCCATCGCAGTCAGCCCAATGCCGCGCCCGGTGCGTTCATGGACCGCGCCACCGATGATCGCCTCGATCTCGGCCACAAGGCGCGAGGCGGCGGGTTGCGAGATGCCGATGGCGGCGGCGGCTAGGGTCAGCTGCTCGGTTTCGGCCAGGGCCGCCAGCAGCCTCAGATGGCTGAGTTTCAGGCCTTTGCGCAGCAGGGTGTCAGGGCGAAAGGGTTGCATCATATCGGTTAGGCCATGTTTTCATCAGAAAACATCATTTGACGGATATGCCGCGACATTGCAACTGTTGTTGAAAGGGCGGCCCTGCGGGACTGCCTGCATAACAGTGCACACCGGGGAGGGGCCATGCATCTGTCTCAAATCAAAGGGCCGCAGGATGCGTCCTGGGTCGTGGCCCGGACGGGGGATGCGGCGCATATCGTCAAGGGCGTCGAGACGGTCTATGACCTTGCGCAAAAGGCGATTGCCGCCGGGCGCGGGCTGGTGGAACAGGTCGCCGTGCAGGGCTTGGGTGAGGCGGTTGACCTGACCAAGGCCGCCGCTGCGGGACGTTTGCAACTGCCCCTGTCCCACCCCGATCCGGCCCATCTGCACATGACGGGCACGGGCCTGACCCATCTGGGCTCAGCCTCCGCCCGGGATGCCATGCATGCCAAGCTGACCGGGTCTGAGACGCTGACCGATAGCATGAAGATGTTCCGCATGGGGTTGGAGGGCGGCCGCCCCGAGGCGGGTGGCGTGGGCGCACAGCCCGAATGGTTCTACAAAGGCAACGGCTTTGCCGCCGTCGCCCCCGGCGCCCCCCTGACCGCCCCAGGCTTTGCCGAGGATGGCGGCGAGGAGCCTGAGATTGCCGGCGTCTATATCGTTGGCCCCGATGGCGTGGTGCACCGCGTCGGCTGGGCCTTGGGGAACGAGTTTTCCGACCATGTGGTGGAACGCGTCAACTACCTGTGGCTGGCCCATTCCAAGCTGCGCGTCGCCTCTTATGGCCCCGAGATTCTGGTGGGCGACCTGCCCGCCGATGTGCGGGGGATGAGCCGCATTCGCCGGGATGGCGCAGTGATCTGGGAAAAGCCGTTCCTCTCGGGCGAGGCGAACATGTCGCACACCATCGCCAATCTGGAACACCACCACTTCAAATACGACATCTTCCGCCAGCCCGGCGATGTGCATGTGCATTTCTTTGGCACCGCCACGCTGTCGGTCGCAGATGGTATCAAAACCCAGGCCGGTGATATCTTTGAAATCGAATCGCCCGTCTTTGGCCAGCCCCTGCGGAATTCCCTTGCCTTCGCGCCTGCGACCCCCGGCGCCCAAAATGTGAAAGCCCTGTGACATGACCTTCAAACCCGCTGCCTGGCCCCGCAAACTCCGCTCGCAAACCTGGTTTGGTGGCACGTCCAAGGACAATATCTATCACCGGGGCTGGATGAAAAATCAGGGCTTCCCGCCGGACCTGTTCGATGGCCGCCCGGTGATTGGCATTCTGAACACCTGGTCGGAATTGACGCCCTGCAACGCGCATCTGAACGATCTGGCCCAGCGGGTGAAGCACGGGATTTACGAGGCGGGCGGCTTTCCTGTTGAAGTGCCTGTGTTTTCCGCGTCGGAAAGCGCCTTCCGCCCCACGGCCATGATGTTCCGCAACCTCGCCGCCATGGCGGTTGAGGAGCAGATGCGCGGTCAGCCGATGGATGGCTGCGTGCTGCTGGTCGGCTGTGACAAGACCACGCCGTCGCTGCTGATGGCCGCCGCTTCGACCGATCTGCCGTCGATTGTGGTGACGGGCGGGCCGATGCTGAACGGGTATTACAAGAATGAACGTGTGGGATCTGGCACCCATCTTTGGAAGTTTTCCGAGGCTGTGAAGGCCGGGACGATGACGAAAGAGGAATTTGTCGAGGCGGAAGCGTCGATGTCCCGCTCCCCCGGTTCGTGCAACACGATGGGTACGGCCTCGACGATGGCCTCGATGGCCGAGGCTTTGGGGATGGCGCTGTCGGGCAACGCGGCCATTCCGGCCGTGGACTCGCGGCGCCGCGTGATGGCGCAGCTGACCGGGCGACGGATTGTGCAGATGGTCAAGGATGATCTGAAGCCGTCTGACATCCTGACAAAACAAGCGTTCGAAAACGCCATCCGCACGAATGCGGCGATTGGTGGTTCCACCAACGCCGTGATCCATCTGCTGGCAATTGCGGGCCGTGTGGGCATTGACCTGACCTTGGAAGATTGGGACCGCTGTGGCCGCGACGTGCCGACGATCGTCAACCTGCTGCCTTCGGGCAAATACCTGATGGAGGAATTCTTCTACGCCGGTGGCCTGCCCGTCGTGATCAAACGCCTGGGCGAGGCGGGGCTGTTGCACCGCGATGCGCTGACCGTGTCGGGCGAAACGGCGTGGGATCAGGTCAAGGACGTGCAAAACCACAACGAAGACGTGATCCTGCCCGCCGCCAAAGCCCTGACCCAATCGGGCGGCGTGGTGGTGGTCAAGGGCAATCTGGCCCCCAAGGGCGCCGTCCTGAAACCCTCTGCCGCCACCCCGGCCCTGATGACCCACCGGGGCCGCGCGGTCGTGTTCGAGGATATCGACGACTACAAGGCCAAGATCAACGACGAGGCTTTGGACATCGACGAGACCTGCGTGATGGTGCTGAAGAATTGCGGTCCCAAGGGCTACCCGGGCATGGCCGAGGTTGGCAACATGGGGCTTCCCCCCAAGGTCCTGCGCAAGGGCATCACCGACATGGTCCGCATCTCGGACGCCCGCATGTCGGGCACGGCCTACGGCACGGTCGTTCTGCACACATCGCCTGAGGCCGATGCCGGTGGCCCGCTGGCCGTGGTGCAGAACGGCGACATGATCGAGTTGGATGTGCCGAACCGCCGCCTTCATCTGGACATCTCGGACGCCGAACTCGCTGCCCGTCTGGCCAAATGGTCCAGCCGCGTGACACCGCCCGCTTCGGGCTATGCGCTTCTGCACCACCAGCATGTGCAGGGCGCTGACACTGGCGCCGACCTTGATTTCCTCAAGGGCTGCCGTGGCAATCCGGTTGGCAAGGATTCCCACTGATGGCCGACAAGACCAAGGTCGCCCTCGTCGGCATCGGCAAGATCGCGCTGGATCAGCATGTGCCTGCCCTTGCGGCCTCGCCCGACTTCACCCTTGCGGCCACGGTCAGCCGCAGGGGTTCGGTCCCCGGCGTGGAAGCCCATACCGACTTCGCCGCCTTCCTTGAGGCGAGGCCCGACATCAGCGTCGTCTCCCTCTGCATGCCCCCCGTCCCGCGCTATGACTATGCCGAGGCGGCCCTGTTGGCCGGTCGCCATGTCATGCTGGAAAAACCCCCTGGTGCCACCCTGGCCGAGGTGCATGCCCTGCAAGCCCTCGCCGCCGAACGCGGCCTGACCCTTTATGCCGCCTGGCACAGCCGCATGGCCCATGCGGTGGCCGCCGCCAAGGCTTGGCTGGCCGACAAGACCGTGCAAAAGGCCCATATCACTTGGCGCGAGGACGTGCGCAAATGGCACCCCGGGCAGGATTGGGTCTTTGAACCGGGTGGCATGGGCGTCTTTGACCCCGGCATCAACGCCCTGTCGATCCTGACCGAGATTCTGCCCCAGCCCGTCCACCTGACCGCCGCCACGCTGGAATTCCCCGCCAACCGCCAAACCCCAATCGCGGCGCAATTGGCCTTCACCGGCCATGTGACCGCCGATTTCGACTGGCGGCAGGAGGGCCTGCAAACCTGGGACATCACCGTTGAAACCGATCGCGGCCCGATGCGCGGCCCGATGGCCCTGCGGATGGGCGGCAATGTGCTGGAAATTGACGGCCAACCGTCCACCGGGCAAAACTCGATCATGGGCGAATATCCCGCCCTTTACGCCCGCATGGCCGACCTGATCCGCACCAAAACTTCCGAAGTTGATCTGGCCCCCATGACCCATGTCGCTGATGCCATGACGCTCGGCCACCGCGTCACCGTTGACCCCTTCCACTTCTAACGCCATTCATCGGTTCACAAATATCCCACAGGGGTCCGGGGGTGTGAAACCCCCGGCGGCCCGAACGGAGGAGACCGCCATGCTGACCGGACACCACCTTATCGCAGGCCACTGGACGCCCGGCGACACCACCTTCCTCTCCGCCCCCGCCACCGGCGAAGCGCAGCGGTTCAGCGTGGGCACCCCCGCCCATGTCGACACCGCAGTGCAGGCCGCCGAGGCCGCCTTCCCCAGCTATTCTGCCCTGACCCGCGACCAGCGCGCCGCCTTCCTGGACCGCATCGCGGATGAGATCGAGGCGCGGGGGGCGGAGATCACCGCCATAGGCTCGTCCGAAACCGGCCTGCCCACGGCGCGGCTCGAAGGCGAACGTGGCCGCACCACCGGCCAATTGCGCCTGTTTGCGTCGCATATCCGTGCAGGCTCCCACCTTGACCGCCGCCACGACGCCGCCCTGCCCGACCGCAAACCGGCCCCACGACCGGATATCAAGATGGTCCAGCGTCCCATCGGCCCGGTCGCCGTGTTCGGCGCGTCGAACTTCCCCCTCGCCTTCTCCACCGCTGGCGGCGACACGGCTTCGGCCCTCGCTGCCGGCTGCCCGGTTGTGGTCAAGGGCCACTCCGCCCACCCCGGCACGGCTGAAATCGTCGCACAGGCGATTGACGCGGCGATCAAGGCGCTAGGCTTGCATCCCGGCGTGTTCTCCCTCGTCCAGGGCGGCAAGCGTGATGTGGGTGAGGCGCTGGTGCAGCACCCGCTGATCCGCGCCGTGGGTTTCACGGGCTCGCTGGGGGGCGGTCGTGCCCTCTTTGACCTCTGCACCCGTCGTCCTGACCCGATTCCGTTTTTCGGTGAATTGGGCTCGGTGAACCCGATGTTCCTGCTGCCCGCCGCCACCGCCGCACGGGGCGAGGCCATCGGCAAGGGCTGGGCCGGGTCGCTGACGATGGGTGCGGGGCAGTTCTGCACCAATCCCGGCATTGCCGTGGTGATTGACGGCCCGGACGCCGATGCCTTTGTAACTGCGGCGACCGAGGCGCTGGGTCAGACCGCCGCCCAAACCATGCTGACCGACGGCATCGCCGCCGCCTACCGCGCTGGCCGCGACCGGGTGGCCGCGCAAACCGGTGTCAGGGCCGTGCTGACCTCCGTTTGCGACCTGCGGCAGGCAACGCCCTATCTGTTTGAGGTGTCGGGTGATGATTGGCTGGGCAATCATGCGCTGGCGGAGGAGGTCTTTGGCCCCCTTGGCCTGATCCTGCGCGTCCGCGATGCTAACCAGATGATGGAAGTAGCGCACAGCCTGGAGGGGCAGTTGACCTGCACCTTGCACATGGATGACGCCGACACAGCCCTGGCACAGACCCTCATGCCGGTGTTGGAGCGTAAGGCGGGCCGTATCCTCGCCAACGGTTTCCCCACCGGGGTCGAGGTGGTCGATGCGCAGGTGCATGGCGGCCCCTATCCGGCCAGCACGAACTTCGGCGCAACGTCGGTCGGCACCATGTCCATCCGGCGCTGGCTGCGGCCTGTCGCGTATCAGAACCTGCCTGACGCCCTGCTGCCCGCCGATCTGCAAGGCATGCCATGATCCCGATGCGCTACCGCCAGATTCATCTGGATTTCCACACCTCCGAACATATCCCCGGCATCGGGGCCGATTTCGATGCTGCGGATTTTGTAGCGACCTTTCAGGCGGCCCATGTCAATTCGGTCACTCTGTTCGCCAAATGCCACCACGGCTGGTCCTATTACCCCACCAACATCGGCCAGCCGCACCCCACCCTCGCCCGGCCCGACCTGCTGGGCGAGATGGTTGCCGCCCTGCGTGCCGCTGACATAGACACACCCCTGTATCTGACCGTGCAATGGGATGAACTGACCGCCCGCCAGCACCCCGAATGGCGCGTGCTATCGGCCACAAACCGCTATCACGGCGGGCTGCCGGATGACCCCTCGGCCGCGCAACAACTCAGCCCGGCATGGCACACGCTGTGCCTGAACCATGCCGAGTTGCGCGCCCGGATTCTGGCGCAAGCGCGTGAGGTGGCAAGCCGCTTTGGCCCACCACGTCTGTTCTTTGACATAGTCGGCAACCATGGTTGCGTCTGCCCGGCCTGCATTGACCGGATGCTGTCGCTGGGGTTGGACCCTG
>CAMDHB010000138.1 GCA_945897655.1 Pseudorhodobacter antarcticus | reverse complement strand
TGGTCGAATCAGAACTGGCCGAGCGGTTTGGCGTCTCGCGCACCCCGGTCCGCGAGGCGTTGCAGCGGCTGGAGACGCAGGCGATGCTGGCGCGCGATGGGCGCAGTCTGATGGTCGCCTCGTTGGATCACAACCAGTTGGCCGAGCTTTATGCCGTGCGGACCGAGTTAGAGGGGCTGGCCGCCCGTTTGGCCGCCCGTCATGCCACCGAGGAAGAGGTGCGTGTCATGCGCGCGATGGTGATGGAAGACCGCACCCTGCTGGGCGGCGATCCGCGGTTGTTGAGCCAGGCCAACAAGCGGTTTCACAAACAGATCCACCTTGCGTCACACAACCGATTTCTGGTGCAGCAACTGGATCTGGTGCGCCGGGCGATGGCGCTGATGGCCACGACCTCTTTCGCGGCCGAGGGGCGGGATGGGCCTGCCTTGGCCGAACACGAGCGGATCGTCGCGGCGATCGAGGCGCGGGATGGGGATGCGGCTTATCTTGCGTTGAAAACCCACATCTCGAAGGCCTATGAGACGCGGCTTCGGATTGATGCGGGCGAGGTGCGGGTGCGCTGAGGTCAGCTGTGTGCGGCTGAGAGGGTGCCGTGGCTGGTCTTGTCCCAGTAAAACGGGCAGCGCAGAAGTTCCCAGAACGCCTTGTAGGCGGCAAGGGCCTGCATCGGGAAGTAAAAGGCCAGCGTTGGCACCCAGAGCCAGGACAGTTTCTGCCCCGACCGGCGCAGGCCGATGATGCCAAGGGTGATGTTCACCCCCTCGGACAAGACGAACAGGGTGGCGATGGCCATGATGGCAGTGTGGCCCAGCAGCGGGGCGACGGGGTGGCCTAGGCCAAATTGCAAGCACATCATCGACCACATCAGCGGAAGCAGCAGCGCCTGTGTCAGCGAGCCGAGGAACAGGATCTGAAAACCGAAAAAGGCCTTGGGTCCCAGTTGCCGCCAGAGCAAAACCGGGTCGCGCATGTGGGTGAGATAGGTCATCATATAACCTTTGACCCAGCGTGAGCGTTGTTTGACCCAAGGCAGGGCGACGCAGTTCGCCTCCTCATACGTTGTGGTGTCAATCACTTCGGTGCGGTAGCCGTGCCGGACCAGCCGCATGCCCAGATCGGCGTCTTCGGTCACGTTATGCGCGTCCCAGCCGCCCAAGCGTTCCAACACTTCGCGCCGGAAGAACAGTGTGGTGCCGCCAAGGGGCAGGGGCAGGCCCAGGCGTTGCAGGCCGGGCAGGACGACGCGGAACCAGCTGGCATATTCGATGGTAAAGCAGCGCGACAGCCAGTTGCGGGTGGGGTTGTAGAAATCAAGAACGCCTTGCAGGCAGGCCACTTGCGGGCCGCGCTGGTGAAAGCGGGCGACCACCTTGCGGATCTGGTCGGGTTCGGGCGCATCCTCGGCATCATAAACGCCGACGATGGAGCCACGGCACTGGGTCAGCGCAAAGTTCAGTGCACGGGGTTTGGTTATGACACGGCCACGGGGGGCCACGACCACGCGCATCCAAGGCGGCAGGTCGGCGGCATGCAGGGCGTTGCGGGTCAACTTGTCATCCTCCTCGACCACCAGAAGGATATCCAGCAGATCGCGGGGATAATCGAGCCGGCCCAGGCGGCGGACCAGTCGGGCGGCGATATCGGCTTCCTTGTAGAGTGCGACCATGACCGAGACGGTGGGCAGGCGGGCGATGATGGCAGGGTTGGCAGGCTCACTGGGTGCCGGGCGCAGGCTTTGCAGCAAGGCGGCCAGTTTCATGACGGCGGTCAAGGTGAGGGTCAGGACGGCCCAAAGCAGAAGCGCGGTCAGGGTGAACTGAAAGGTGATCAGCGCGATCAGGGTGATCAGCCCCAGCGTGACCCAGGTCGCCGTGCGAGCCTTGCGGAAATCCCGGCAGCTTTCGGTGATGGGCAGCAGGGTTTCAGCGGCCCGGGCCAGTTGTGGCCCGCGGGCAGTGCGCAAGGCCTGTTCGATGCGGTCGGGTGGGGCCAAGGCATGGGCGACAGGACCGAAAGCCGTGATCAGCGCGGCGTAATGGCGTTGGAAGGTGTCGACATGGGCCGTGACGATGATGGTGATGCCGCCACTGTCGCGCCAGGGCAGCAAAAGGTTGGCAAGGCAAAACCCCGCCCCCATCCGGTCAATCAGGCGTGGGTCGGGGGGCAGGGCGCGCAGGTCGGCCAGACCGACGCCGCTGAGCCGGTGCAGCGCGGCATAAAGCCGGTCAGGGGCCACGTGCCGGCGGGCAAGCAGCACATCGATGAGCCTGCCGCCATCGCGCAGGGCCTGCAACAACAGATGGGGGGCCACGATTCCGTCGCGCAGCAGGGTCATGGCCAGGGCGTGGTTGATGTCACCCGGTTGTGCCACAGGCTTGGACGTGCCGGGCAGTGGGGCAAGGGCAGAACGCCCCCCCAGCGGCGCGGGTTCCTTGGCCTCAAAGCTCCACCGTGAAATGACTGACATTCTGTCCCCGGACAGCGCCCTTGATGCGCGCAACCCGGCCAACTTGGTGCCAAAGTGGTTAAGGCAAGCTTAACGAACCGTGTCGCCTTGTTGTTTCTTTGTGGATAACTGGGCCCTCAGGCAGCGCGACGGTCGCGCATGGCGGCGGCAAAGCGTTCGAAGAGGTAATAGCTGTCCTGCGGGCCGGGTGACGCCTCGGGGTGGTATTGCACCGAGAAGATCGGTTTGCCGTTGACCGCGATGCCACAGTTGGACCCGTCAAAGAGCGAGACATGGGTTTCGCGCACGCCCTTGGGCAGGGTTTGGCTATCAACCGTAAAACCATGGTTCATCGAGGTTATTTCGACCTTGCCGGTGTCCAGATCCTTGACCGGGTGGTTGGCGCCGTGGTGGCCGTGGTTCATCTTGACGGTGGTGGCACCAAGGGCGAGGGCCAGCATCTGGTGACCAAGGCAGATGCCGAACAGCGGCAGATCGGCGGCAAGCACGCCCCGGATCATGGGTACGGCATAGACGCCTGTGGCCGCCGGGTCGCCGGGCCCGTTGGACAGGAACACGCCTTCGGGGTTAAGCGCCAAGACATCCTCGGCGGTGGCGGAGGCGGGCAAGACGGTCACTTCACACCCAGCCGAAGCCAGGCAGCGCAGGATGTTGCGTTTCGCGCCATAGTCGATGGCCACCACACGCAGGCCAGGGCCGGTGCGGCGGGTGTAGCCGGCGGGCCAGGCCCAGGTTTGTTCATCCCAGGTGTAGGATTGGGTGCAGGACACATCCTTGGCGAGGTCAAGGCCGACGAGACCCTTCCACGCGCGGGCCTTGGCGACCAGACGGCCCAGATCGAAATTGCCCGCCGGATCATGGGCCAGGGCGACATGGGGCGCGCCCTGCTGGCGGATGGCGCGGGTCAGGCGGCGGGTGTCGATGCCGCCCACGCCGATGCGGCCGTGGGCCAGCATCCACGACGTCAGATCACCAGTCGCGCGCCAGTTCGAAGGCTCGGTCGGGTCCCATTTCACGACCATGCCGGCGGCGACGGGGTCGGCGGTTTCGTCATCCTGCGCGGTGGTGCCGGTGTTGCCGATATGGGGGAAGGTGAAGGTGACGACCTGACCGGCATAGGACGGGTCGGTCATGATTTCCTGATAGCCGGTCATCGCGGTATTGAAGACCAGTTCCGCGACAGTCTCGCCTTTGGCGCCAAAGCCATGGCCGTAAAAGACGGTACCGTCTGCCAGGGCAAGGCAGGCGGTGGGTTTGGCTGTGTCGGGCATCGGGCGACTCCCTTTGGGGGCAGTGGGGAAATTTGGCGGACACTAGTTTGGGGTGGGGCTGGGGTCAAGGGCAAGGGTGAAATGGAATTGCGCGCATTATCAATGGCTTGGCATTGGGATGCCCAGTTGCGTGCAGGCCGGTGCGGGGTTATGGTTACCATGAGCCAAGTCAGGGAGCGGATCATGGGCCTACGCGAACAGTTGCAAGAACAGATCAAGGAGGCGATGCGCGCCCGTGCGGCCGAGCGTCTGTCAGGATTGCGGCTGATTTCGGGGGCGATCAAGGACCGCGAGATTGCGCTGCGGGCCGAGGGGGGCACCGAGGTGACCGAGGCCGACATGCTGGCGATCCTGGGCAAGATGGTCAAGCAACGGCAGGAATCGGTGCGGATGTACACCGAAGGCGGGCGGCTGGATCTGGCCGAGAAGGAGCGCAACGAGATCAAGGTGATCGAGGAGTTCCTGCCGCGTCAATTGGCGGGGGCCGAGGTTGAGGCGGCGATTGCGGCGGCGGTGGCGGAGGTGGGCGCCACCTCGGTCAAGGATATGGGCCGGGTGATGGCGGTGCTGAAGGGCAAGTACACCGGCCAGATGGATTTTGGCGCGGTGGGGGCGCTGATCAAGGCGCGGCTGGCGTAAGGGTCAGCCGACCTTGGTGCAAAGTTCGACCAGAGTGCCTTCGGGCGTGCGGACATAGGCCAGGGTCTGGCCCCAGGGCATTTGGGTGACTGGGGATAACAGTTCGGCCCCGGCGGCAAGGGCGCGGGCGAGGGCGGCGGCAACATCCTCCGTCTCGAACGCCAGTTCGTAGGACGGCTTTTCAGGCGGGGTGGTGGCCACGGATTTGCCGATTTGCTGCATCAGGGCATGGGAGGAGAAGGCGAGTTTCGTCTCACCTGTGCTGAGTTCGCCATAGTCGCCCGCCTCATGCAGGAAAGCCGTCTTGAACCCGAAGGCCGCGCCGTAGAAGGCGAGGGTCTGGGGGACATCGGCGACATACAGGATGGTGTAGCGGTAGATCATGGACGCCATTCGGGTGCCTCGCGCAAGTCGACCAAGTGTTTCAAGAGCAGTGCATGCAGTTCCTGGCGTTCTTCGGGCGTGAGGAATGCGCCCAATTCCACCTCGCGGCCATTGCCGGAGAGGGTGAGGTACTGTGGCACGGGGCCGCCGGTCGGGTGCAGGGCCGTGCGGACCCAATGTGGGTTGGCTTGCCAGGACTGATCAGGGCGGCGCGGGGTGTGGCGGTGCAGGGTGATCAGGTCGCGGGTTAGGGTGAGTTCCTCGGAGATCGCGCCGGTACGGTAGCTGTGTTGCAGGGCCACCCAAATGCCGGTGATGGCGGCCAGCAGAAAGGGCAAGAGGACCCACAGGCCAGGGGTGCCAAGCTGGCTGATCAGGGGCAGCGTCAGCAGGATGGCGGTGGCCCCGATGAACCAGACAAAGCCGGTTTTGGGCAGTGACCGGTAGGGCCAGAGCCGCAGCAAGGTGGCGGGGGTTTGGGGGTCGGCGGTCCATTGGTAGGGCATGGGGCAGGTGTAGCACCGCCGCAGACAAGGGCAAGAGGCGGTGAGGAAGATGGGCAAACCCCGCACTTTGCCCGGGCAAAGTGCAGGAACTGCCCATCCTACAAGGGCGGCAATATCTGTAGGCTTGACGCCCTTGACCGAGATGGTGATCCTGCCCGGCATGGAGCGTGGAGGTCAAAAGGGCATGCGGCAGGCCAGCGCGCCAAGGTTGACGGCGGCCCATGTGGCCAAGGTGCATCGAGAGGTGCCCGAGCGCGAGGTGCCATCGCCCCACCGCAAGATGGTTACGGCGGATCAGGAAGCCTATGCACGCCAGTTGCTGGATGAGCTTGGGACCGAGCCGTTCTGGGTGTTTGCCTATGGCTCGTTGATCTGGAAGCCGGCGTTTGACCATGTGGAGGCGCGGACCGTCCATTTGGCGGGCTGGCGGCGCAGGTTTTGTCTCAAGTTGACGAACTGGCGGGCAACGCCGGAGCAGCCGGGCCTTATGTTGGCGCTGGACCGCGGCGGGTCTTGTGTGGGCGTGGCCTACCGGATGCCGCAGGATGCACCGCTGGAGCGGATGGTCCGGCTTTTGCAACGCGAGACCAGTCACCATGAGGACATGAGGTGGCAGCGCTGGGTGACCGTGCGGTCGGGGGATGAGAGCTTTCGTGCGCTGGCCTTCTGGTGTGCGCCGTCGGGGCCCGCTGGAGATTTGCTGCGATTGCCGATCGAGGAGGAGGCGGCGTGGATTGCGCGGTCAGTCGGATTTGCGGGTAATGGGCCGGAGTATCTGCTGAACACGGTGGAGCATCTGGAGCAACTGGGGTTGCATGACAGCTATCTGTGGCGGTTGCAGGGTCTGGTTGCGGCCGAGATCGAGGCTTTGCCGGGGTGACATGGACGGGGACTGCCCATCCTGCCAAGTAAGGCGAGGGTTTGACTGTCTGGTCCGGGTGAGGTGCCGCCTTTGACCAAGACCAGTGGCGCGGTGCGATCTGCTTTGGGATGGCGCGGGGATAGTCATGCCCGTTGCCGTGGGCCCTGCTTGTAGGATGGGCAGTTTGGTTTTCCCGCAAGGGAAAGCCGGTTTGCCCATCCCGGTCACCGCGGAGGGGTTTGCCCCCAATGCAGAAGGCCCCGGTTTTCACCGGGGCCTTTTGATCAGATCAGGCGATCAGTGGGCGTGGCCCTTGTCCCAATCGCTTTGCTTGGGCAGCTGCTCGAACGTGTGTTCGGGCGGCGGGCAGGGCAGGGTCCATTCCAGCGTGTCTGCATACTCACCCCAGTAGTTGTTCACGGTGATCCGCTTGCCGTAGCGCAGGGTGTAGAACATCACGCCCAGGAAGAACACGAAGGACGCAAAGGACAGGAACGCGCCATAGGTCGAGATCTTGTTCCAGTAGGCAAACGCCTCGGGGTAGTCGATGTAGCGGCGGGGCATGCCCTGACGGCCCAGGAAGTGCTGGGGGAAGAAGGTCAGGTTGGCGCCGATGAACATGGCCCAGAAGTGCAGCTTGCCGGCCCATTCCGGGTATTCCCGGCCCGACATCTTGCCCAGCCAGTAGTAGATGCCTGCAAAGATACCGAACACGGCACCCAGCGACATCACATAGTGGAAGTGGGCCACGACGTAATAGGTGTCGTGATACATCCGGTCCACAGGGGCCTGCGACAATACGATGCCGGTCACGCCGCCAACGGTGAACAGGAACAGGAAGCCAAAGGCCCAGAGCATGGGTGTCTTGAACTCGATCGAGCCGCCCCACATCGTGGCGATCCATGAGAACACCTTGATGCCGGTCGGCACCGCGATGACCATCGTGGCCAACATGAAGTAGGATTGCTGGGTCAGCGACATGCCAACGGTGTACATGTGGTGCGCCCAGACGACGAAGCCCAGAACCCCGATGGCGACCATGGCATAGACCATCGGCAGGTAACCGAAGATCGGCTTTTTGCTGAAGGTCGAGATGACATGGCTGATGATGCCGAAGGCCGGGATGACGATGATGTACACTTCCGGGTGGCCAAAGAACCACAGGATGTGCTGGTACAGGATCGGGTCGCCGCCGCCGGCAGGATCAAAGAAGGTCGTGCCAAAGTTGCGGTCGGTCAGCAGCATGGTGATGGCACCGGCCAGAACGGGCAAGGCCAGCAGGATCAGCCAGGCGGTGACGAAGATCGACCAGGCGAACAGCGGAACCTTGTGCATGGTCATGCCGGGGGCGCGCATGTTCAGGAAGGTGGTGATCATGTTGATCGCACCGAGGATCGACGAGGCACCCGAGAGGTGAACCGCGAAGATCGCAAGGTCGAGGGCATAACCCTCTTCCCGCGACGACAGGGGCGGATAAAGGACCCAGCCGACGCCGGAACCAAGGCCACCTTCGCCACCGGGCGCGAACACGGACAGCACAGCCAGTGTGGAGCCAGCAACGAACATCCAATAGGACAGGTTGTTCATGCGGGGGAAGGCCATGTCCGGCGCACCGATTTGCAGCGGCATGAAGTAGTTGCCGAACCCGCCAAACAGAACCGGGATCACAACGAAGAACATCATCAGCACGCCGTGGGCCGTGATCATCACGTTCCACTGGTGGCCATCGGGCGTACAGGCGGTGCCAGCATCGGCGACGAACCGCAGACCTTCGGTGCACAGATACTGCACACCGGGGTTCATCAGTTCTAGCCGCATGTAGACGGTGAAGATGACCGAGATCAGACCGACGAAGCCGCCGGTGAAGATGTACAAGACCCCGATGTCTTTATGGTTCGTCGACATGAACCAGCGGGTGAAAAACCCACGCTGGTCATGATCGTGGCCATGGATGGCTGCGTCGGCCATTGGCGTCTCCCGTATTGTTACCTGTTTTGGACCCGGGAGTCGCCCCCCGTTCCGATTGCCCTGTGTTCTAATGTGGCGGCGGGGACAGGGCAATGGCGGATATCGTCGCAGGGGCCGAAAAGCCGCAGGGGGTAAGGTGTTGCGGGCCTTGGTTGGGGGGGCGCCTTGGTTCGGGCGGGATCGGGGCAGTGAAAGACGGGGCTGCGCGTCAGAATTGGCGGGGAAATTCCTGAATGAGCGCGCTGTCGAGGTCGGCCAGTGTCACCGGCAGGCCAAGGTCGACCAGAGAGGTCACGCCGTGGTCACGGATGCCGCAGGGGACGATGCCGGAGAAGTGGCCAAGGTCGGGTTCGACGTTGATCGAGATGCCGTGAAAGCTGACCCAGCGGCGCAGCTTCACCCCGATGGCGGCGATCTTG
>CAMDHB010000137.1 GCA_945897655.1 Pseudorhodobacter antarcticus | reverse complement strand
GGGCATCAGCACATCCGCCCCCATGGCAAGCTGATTGAGCAGCAGGATCAGCGTGTTGGGCGACCGTGGCCCCGCCCAGGCCCCAAGCGTCGCGTCAAAGCACAGCAGCCCCTTCAGCCGATCCTCCGTCAACTCGTCATCTGCCACATCGGCCACATTGATCAGGATCATCCTCAGAAACTCGCGGAAATCAGCCTTGCCCAGCGCCCTGATCCCAAGCCCATGCCGCGCCAGCCGCCCCCATTCATTGCCCTTCGCGGTCAGCCTTGGCGGCGTCATCGCCCGGAACGGGGCCAATACCCGCGCAAATTCCGACAGTTTCGCATGCAGCGCCGCAAAGGCCGCAGCATCCGGCCCCGTCGTACGACCCCGTGTCACCTCCAGCGCCTCACCCCCCAGAACTGCGGTTGCAAGGGCAGGGTGAAACCCCAACCCGTGCCGCTCAAGATCCATCCCCGCCATTACACGGGCATCCAGCCCCCGCATGGTGTGCGCCAGCGAAGGTGCCACAAACCCCGGCGCAAACTCACGCGAACCGGACCCGCCGCCTAGCTGATCGGACGCCTCCAGCACCACAACCCGCCGCCCTTTGGCCGCCAGCCGCGCCGCACAGGCCAGCCCGTTGGTTCCTCCGCCAATGACAATCGCATCACAAAACGGCATAGGCATCCCTCATCGTCTGGGGCAATCCGGCCTCGCGCAGAACCTCCGCCGCCGCATTGCGCCCGGGTGCCCCCATCACCCCACCGCCCGGATGGGTGGACGACCCGCACATCCACAAATCCTTGATCGGACTGCGGTACTGTGCATACCCCGGCACTGGACGGTTGAAGAGCAGCTGATCAAAGGTCAATTCGCCCTGAAAGATGTTCCCCTCCGTCAGCCCCACCTCGGCCTCCAGCTCACGTGGCGTGCGAACTTCGACGTGCAAAACCTTGTTTTTAAAGCCGGGCGAGTATTTTTCGATCTGGTCCAGACAGGTCTGACCAAAGGCATCCCTGTCCGCATCCGACCATTCCCGCCCCTCTATCTTGGGCGGAGCATACTGCACGAAACAGGACATGAAATGCTTGCCCGGCGGCGTCATCGTCGGGTCAATCATCGTGGGGATCATCACATCCTGAAACGGATCCCGGCTGAAATGCCCCGACTTCCAATCATCATAGGCACGTTCCATCTTTTCGATGCTGTCAGTGAAATGCAGATCCCCCCGCAGGTTCGTCGCCCCCTCCGGCAGGGCCGGAAACACCGGGGCCGCATCCAGCGCGATGTTCAACTTGCCCGACGACCCCCTGATCTTGAACGCCTTGACCCGTTTCACGAAATCGCCAGGCAACTCGTCCTCGGCCACATGCTTCAGGAAAGTCCGCTTGACATCCATGTTGGAAATCACCCGCCGTGCCCGAACCTGATCGCCATTCGCCAGTTCCACCCCAACCGCCCGGCCACCCTGCACCAGCACCCGCTCCACCCCCGACCCAACCCGGATTTCGCCGCCAAACGCGGCAAGCGATTTGCCCAAGGCCTTGCTGATCGACCCCATGCCGCCCCGCGCAAAGCCCCAGGCCCCCACATTGCCATCCACATCCCCCATATAGTGATGCAGCAGCACGTAGGCCGACCCCGGGCTCATCGGCCCCAGTGCCGTGCCGATGATGGCCGACACGGCAAGGTAGGCCTTGATCACCGGATTCTCGAAATACTCGTCCAGAAAATCGGAAATCGACATCGTCCAGAACCGCACCATCTCGGCCATCTGGCGCTCCGACATCTCGCCCATCTTGCGACCCAGCCACAGCATTTCCTGCAAATCGCGGGCCTTGAACGAGGATGGGTCCGGCGGCGTCCGCATCAGCATGGGCCGGATGAATCGGCAAAACCGCATGATATCGCGGGAATAGCGGTCATAAGCCTCGGCATCGCGCTTCGAATGGCGGGCAAATTCACGGCGGTTGGCGTCATGGTCGCGGTACATGCCCAGATAGCCGCCATCTTCGGTAAAGACGGCACCCCCCTCATAGGGCAAGATTTGCAACCCATATTTCGGCAATTCCAGATCCCGCATGATCTCGGGGCGGAACAGCGAGGAGACGTAGGAACAGTTGGAATAGGTGAACCCCGGATAAAGCTCCCGGCTGACCGCCGCGCCCCCAATCCAGTCGTTCTTCTCAATCACGCAAACTTTCAGCCCCGCCCGCGCCAGATAACAGGCCGCCACCAGCCCGTTATGCCCAGCCCCGATGACCACCGCGTCATAGATCATGCCAGCTGTTCCAGCGTCAGGTCCACCGCCACCTCCACCGCCTTCAAGGTGTCGGTCAGGCAACTGGGATCCAGCCCATGCGCCTCGCACATGAACCACGGCTCGCGGCTGTCAGGTTCCACGATGATCCCCAGATCATGCAGATGATATGCCATCGTGTCATAGAAAGTGTAATCTGACGTCTTCCAGTCCCGATAATTGTCCGGCGCCTTTTCGGCAAAGAACAACCCGAACATCGACGGATGCCCGGTATAGGAATGCACGATCGCCCTTGCGTTCAAGATCTCCGATATCCCCGCCATCAGGTTGCGCCCATGCCCCGCCAGCGTCTCCAGCGCCGGGGTTTCGTCCAGAATGCGCAGGCATTCCTCGGCCGCCGCCAGACTGACGGAATGCGCCGTATAAGTCCCGCCATGCGACGCTCCGCCATAGCGGAAATGCCGCATCACTTCCTCGCGCCCCGCCACCAGCGAAATGGGATAGCCATTCGCCACCGCCTTGGCAAAGGTCGTCAGGTCAGGCTTGACCCCCATGATCCCCTGAATGCCGCCCTTGCCCACGCGGAACCCGGTTTTCACCTCGTCAATGATCAGCAACACGCCGTATTCATCGCACAGCCGCCGCGCCAGTTGCACATATTCAACCTGCGCCATGATCCCGCAGCAATTGCCCTGAATGGGTTCGATCAGCATCGCGGCCAGGCTATGCCCAATCCGCTTGAACGTATCCTCCAGCCGCTGAAAATCATTCATCGGAACCAGATGGGCCAACTGCTTGACCGTGTTCGGAATGCCTTTGCCGTAGGGCACCATCTCGGGGTCCGAATTCGACGTGTGGTCCCAATCCTCCAGGTTCGCCATCCACATCGCCGCGTCAAACAGCCCGTGATAGCCACCTTCGACCAGCAAATAACTCTCCCGCCCCGTATAGGCTCGCGCCAGCCGCAGCGCCGCCATCACGGCCTCAGTCCCCGAGTTCGAAAACCGCACCAGTTCCGCCGCCGGCACCATCTTGGCAATCCGGTCGGCCACGACCAGTTCCTTCTCGGTCGACAGGGCAAAGACCCCGCCCACCTCCATCCCCCGACGGGCCGCCGCATCCACCCGGTCATCGGCATAGCCCAGAATCGCTGGGCCGTACCCCAGCCGGTAGTCGACATAATTGTTCCCGTCGATATCCCAGGTCCGTCCACCCTTGCCGTGATGCACGTAAACCGTCCGGTCGTCGCCCCAGTACCTGAACGTCGATGACACCCCCAGCGGCAGCCTTTTGACAGCCTTCTGAAATTGCGCGTTCGACTTCGTCAAAACCCGGATCGGTGCAACCACCATGTCGGATCCTCCATTCTCGATGCCCCAACCTCGCAAGATTTTGACTGGTCTGTCAATCAAAATTCCCGCCCCGTGTTTTTTCCCTGTTTCTCATCCCTCAGTTTGCACTAAACCATAGAAATAGGATCAGGAGCCTTTTGATGACCGACCCCGCCGCCAAACTCGATGCCCCGCCGCGCAAGATGAGCCGCGAAACCCGGCGTCAGCAGTTGATCGAGGCGACGATTGAGACGCTGGCTCTGCGTGGCTATGCCAGCACGACCTTGACCGAGGTGGCCCGCACGGCGGGCCTGTCGCACGGTCTGGTGAACTTCCATTTCGAGACGAAGGAGAAACTGCTCGCCGAAACGCTGCTATTCCTGTCCGAAGAATACCGCCTGAACTGGCAAACCTACTTACAGGCCGCCGGACCCACCCCCGCCGCCCAACTGCACGCCTTGCTGCGGGCCGATCTTGACCCCGCCATCTGCCGCCCCTCGCGCCTGTCCGCCTGGCTGGCCTTCTGGGGCGAGGCGCAGGGTCGTCCGATGTATCAGGCTAGGGCAGGGGTCAACGACGAAACCTACAACACTCAGATGGAAGGGATCTGCGCCCGCCTGATCGCGGAAGGGGGCTACACCGGTTCCCCCATCCGCATCGCCCGCATCATCCGTTTGACGACCGAAGGCGTCTGGCTCGACATGATCACCATGCGCGCCCCCTATGACGTGGCCGAAAGTCAGGCCACCATCTATACCTGCGCGGCCACTTTCTTTCCCCGCCATTTCGGCCCAGATGGCCTTGCCTAACCCGCGTTGACTTGCCCCCCCCGGCCCGTCCATCATACGACGTAAAGGGGGCCCCATGACACCGCTGGACCGCGCTAGATCGCTGCCTATCTGGACCGGCCCGGTTCAGGCCGAACCCTTGGGCGGCGGCATCACCAACATCAACTTTGTCGTTCGCGATGCGCGCGGCAAGGCGGTTGTGCGCATTGGTGACGATATCCCCCTACACCAGATCATGCGCTTCAACGAACTCGCCGCCAGCCGCGCCGCCCATGCCGCAGGCATTTCCCCCGCCGTCCTGCATCATGAACCCGGCGTACTGGTGATCGAATTCATCGAAGGCCGCACCCTGACCGCCGCCGACCTGCAACAAGACCGCACTCTGGACCAGGCGATATCCTTGATCCGCCGCGCCCACCAAACCATCCCCCACCACCTGCGTGGTCCCGCCCAGATCTTCTGGGCCTTCCACGTCATCCGCGACTATGCCGCCACCCTGCGCGACGCCTCCAGCCGCTACACCGCCCTGCTGCCCCAACTGCTCCAAGACGCTGCACAACTGGAATCCGCCATCGGCCCCGTCGATCTGGTCTTTGGCCACAACGACCTTCTGCCCGCCAATTTCATGGATGACGGCCACCGCCTCTGGCTCATCGATTGGGACTATGCCGGTTTCAACTCGCCCCTCTTTGACCTCGGCGGTCTGGCCGCCAACAATGGCCTCAGCCACGATCAGCAGGCCCATGTCCTGGCCACCTATTTCGACCGCCAGCCTGACCCCGACCTCTGGCGCCGCTACCGCGCCATGAAGGCCGCCTCTGCCCTGCGCGAAACCCTTTGGTCGATGGTTTCCGAAATCCATTCCGAACTTGATTTCGACTATGCCGCCTATACGGCCACAAATCTTGTCACCTACCGCGCGTCGCTGGATGACGTGCTGAACACCTGAGGATCCCATGTCAGACCTTCCCTCCACCGCCCGCGCCGTCATCATCGGCGGTGGCATCATCGGCTGTTCCACCGCCTATCACATGGGCAAACTCGGCTGGACCGACACGATCCTCCTGGAACGGCACAAGCTGACCTCCGGCACCACCTTCCATGCCGCCGGTCTGGTCGGGCAACTCCGCACCTCCGCCAACATCACCCAGCTTTTGGGCTATTCGGTCGACCTGTATAAACGACTGGAGGCTGAGACCGGCCTGCAAACCGGCTGGAAAATGAACGGCGGCCTGCGCTTGGCCTGTAACGAACAACGCTGGATCGAGGTGAAACGCCAAGCCACCACCGCCCATTCCTTTGGGCTTGAGATGCACCTGCTGACCCCGCAAGAGGCGCAAGACCTCTGGCCCCTGATGACCATCGGCGACCTTGTCGGCGCGGCCTACCTGCCCACCGACGGCCAGGCCAACCCCTCCGATATCACCCAAAGCCTCGCCAAAGGCGCCCGCATGTCCGGCGTGAAAATCTTCGAGGATACCCCCGTCACCCGCATCATCGTCGAAGACGGCCGCATCCGGGGCGTTGAAACCCCCTTTGGCACCGTGGAATGCGAAAAGGTCATCGTCTGCGCCGGCCAATGGACCCGCGCCCTTGCCGCCACTGTGGGCGTCAACGTGCCCCTCGTCTCCGTCGAACACCAATACATGATCACCGAGAAGATCCCCGGCGTCACCGCCAACCTGCCGACCCTCCGCGACCCCGACCGTCTGACCTATTGGAAAGAGGATGTAGGCGGCCTTGTATGGGGCGGCTATGAACCCAACCCCAAGCCTTGGGCCCTGAACGGCATCCCGGAAGGGTTCCACTTCGATCTGCTGACTTCAGACTACGACCACTACTCCCAGTTCATGGAAAACGCGATTGCCCGCGTCCCCGCCTTGGAAACCGCTGGCGTCAAACAACTGCTGAACGGCCCCGAAAGCTTTACCCCCGACGGCAATTTTATCCTGGGCGAGGCGCCGGAACTCCGCAACTTCTACGTCGGCGCAGGATTCAACGCCTTCGGCATCGCCTCAGCTGGTGGCGCAGGCATGGCCCTGGCCGAATGGGCCGCCAAGGGCGAGGCGCCCTACGACCTTTGGCCTGTCGACATCCGCCGCTTTGGCCAGGTCCACCGTTCCACCGACTGGGTCCGTGCCCGCACGCTCGAGGCTTATGGCAAACACTACACCATCGCCTACCCCTCCGAGGAGATGAAATCCGCCCGCCCCACCCGCCGCTCGCCCCTCTACGCCCACCTTCAAGCCGCCGGAGCCTGCTTTGGCGAGAAGCTGGGCTGGGAGCGTCCCAACTGGTTCGCCGCGCCGGGAGAGGAGCCGGTTGACCGCTATTCCTACCTCCGCCCCGGCTGGTTTGACGCCGTCGCCCGGGAACACCACGCCGCCCGCAACGCAGCCGTGCTGATCGACCAGACCTCCTTCGCCAAGTTCCGCCTCAAAGGCTCTGACGCGGCCAAGGCGCTGTCCTGGATCGCCGCAGGCAATGTCGACCGGGCCGTGGGAAGCCTGACTTATACCCAGCTTCTGAACGCCCGCGGCGGGATCGAGGCGGATGTGACGGTTGCCCGCACCGCCCAGGATGAATTCTACATCGTCACCGGCACCGGCTTTGCCACGCATGATTTCGACTGGATCACCCGCAACCTCAGTGGTGATTGCCAGTTGACCGACGTGACCTCCGGCTCTGCCGTCCTGTCGCTGATGGGGCCGAATGCCCGTCAGGTTCTGGCGCGGGTCTGTCCCGATGATCTGTCCAACGCCGCCTTCCCCTTCGCCGCCGCCCGCACGATCTCGGTCGCGCGCTGCCCGGTTCTGGCGCTGCGGGTGACCTATGTGGGCGAACTTGGCTGGGAATTGCACATGCCGGTCGAGGTGGCCGTGACGGTGTATGAGGCGCTGATGGCCGCCGGGCAGGACCTGGGGCTGGTCAATGCGGGCTACCGGGCGATTGAGACGTTGCGGTTGGAGAAGGGTTACCGCGCCTGGGGGTCGGATATCGGGCCGGATCATACGCCGGTCGAGGCGGGGCTCTTGTGGGCTTGCAAGATGAAATCGGGGCAGGGGTTTCTGGGGCGGCAGGCGTTGGAGGCCCAGGTGGCCCAAGGGGTCCGCAAGCGGTTGGCCTGCTTTACGGCGGCTGATCCCCAGGTGATCCTGCTGGGGCGCGAGACGATCTACCGCGATGGGGTGCGGGTGGGTTGGCTGTCCTCGGGTGGGTTTGGCCATACGGTGGGGTTGCCGATTGGTCTGGGCTATGTCCGGTCCGAGGGGGTGGATGAGGCATTTTTGACCAGCGGATCCTATGAGTTGGAGGTCGCGTCCGAGCGGGTTCCGGCGCGGTTGCATCTGGGGGCGCTGTATGATCCGACGGGGGCCAGGGTCAGGGGCTGAGGTGTCCACATGTGGACACTTTGGGAAATTTATTTATATCAATAGGTTACCGAAATCTGTTAACCAGGTGGAAAGGTTTGGCCCACCTGTTCTACCACGAATTGCCCAAAGCAATTCGTGACGCGCCTGCCTGCCCCTGGCAGGCGCGTTCCGCGCCAGCCCAGCCAGGCGCGTCACGAACCGCTTTTCCCGTTGCACCAAGGCCAACCGCCGCAACGCCGTCGCCTTGCGGCTCTCGGCATGGGACACGGGCAGCCGTCCACTGGACGACTGCTGATCCGGTCCCGGCGCAAATCCTGATAAAGGCGGCGCTTTCCACATTCCCAAATCGCGCAGCGCCCCCTAGTCTGCCGCCACTTCACCGACCCAAAGGAAACCGCCTTGCCCACCCGCCGCTTTCCCGCCCCCACCACCGTCAGCCCAGCCGCCCATCGGTTCCTGACCGAAGCGGAACCCCTGACCATGATGGACCTGAGCTCTGGTGCTATGGCCGAACGGCGGCAGGCGATTTATGACGCCGTGGTACCGGGCGGCAAACGGCTGGCGGAAACGCTGGGTGTGCAGGTGACCGAAGGGCAGGTCGCGGGCGTGCCCGTCCAGCGGGTCACCCCCGCAGACCTGCGCCATGACCATACGCTGCTGTACTTCTTTGGCGGCGGCCATATCACCGGCAGCCCGGATGAGGACCTGTCGATCACCGCAAGGCTGGCGCATTACATGGGCGCAAGGGTCTGCGCGCCGCATTACCGCCTTGCCCCCGAACACCCCTTT
>CAMDHB010000136.1 GCA_945897655.1 Pseudorhodobacter antarcticus | reverse complement strand
GCCGCCGCAGCCTCGGTCGCCGCTGCGGTTTCGGCGGCGGCTGCGGCTTCAGCCGCCGCTTCTGCATCCGCCTCGGCCTGGCGGGCCGCCTTGCGCGCCGCCTTGTCAGCTTCGGCCTGATCTGCCGCCGCCTGGTCAATCGCAGCCTGTTCTGCCGCCGCCGCATCTGCCGCCGCCTGATCTGCCGCCGCCTTGTCGGCTTCGGATGCCGCTGCCGCTGCCGCATCGGCTGCCGCAGCCTCGGCTGCCGCCGCATCCACCGCCGCTTGGTTTTCCGCCGCCTGCGCCGCCGCCGCAGCCTCGGCTGCTGCCGTGTCCGCCGCCGCCTGATCCGCCGCCACGCCTGCCGCCGCCGCGTCATCCGCCGCCGCAGCCTCAGCCCCCAAAGCGGCCAAAGCCTCGGCCGCCCGCGCTTCGCAGTTCTTTTCGTTCTTCACCACAATGCAAAACGCCCCCTCCGGGCATTCCGCCTTCTTGTCCGGCAGGCAGATCACCTCTGTGCCGTCGATGGTGAACATCGGAAAATCCTGAGCCTGCGCGGCAAACGGTGGCACGATATACAGTGCCATCGACAGGATCGTGGTCGTGTTGATCAGCCTTTTCATTCGAAGTCCTTTCAATGGTGTCGGTCACCGAACAGAATCAGATCTCCCCAACCCCGGATGTGCCGCTCTAGCCGCCTTAGGCCGATTGCGCGCTGATATGCGATAGCATGGCCCTGTCAGGCAATGACCGAAACCGCCTTCGGCAAGCGAATGCCGGTTTAGCGCGGCGCGCCCGCCTCAGGATGCCACAGCGCCAGACAGCGCGCGATGTTCTGGGCATGCACGGCCTTATAAGGCGCGAAATAGCGCAGCGTTCCCGCAGCCACATCCTCGGCAATCACGTCTGCCATGGGTGTCTCTGCCAAACCCGGCTCCCCCTCCAACCGCTGCAACCAGCGGATATAACGCTGCGTTGCACGCAGCAGATCCGGGCCATACCCCCCCGCAGCAATGATGCCCGGTTCGCCGTGGCAGGGCAGCACCCGCTGGGGTGCCAATGCGGCCAGCCTGTCCAGATCGGCCAGATGGGTCGCAAACTCGGCAGGCTCGCCCACATAGGTCACGCAATCCTCCACCGTGTCACCCGCCAGCAGTATCCCCTCCTCGGGCAGCCACAGGACGGTCGCATCGTCCGAATGGATGTTCGCCTCGATCAGCGTCACATGACGCGTTCCCACCCGCAGCCGCATTTCCCCCGAAAATACCCGGTCCGGCAAAACCAGCGGGGAGATCACCGGCAACCCGTGATAACTGCCATCCTCGATCCCGGTCTGGTGCAGTTGCAAATGCGCCAGCGTCTTGCGGTTGCCAATCACCTCCGCCGGACGGAACGCCGCCGTGCCCGCCACATGGTCCAGATGCCAATGCGACAGCACCACCGTGATCCGCGTCACCCCTCGCGCCCGCAGCACCGCCAAAACCCGCTCGGCATGGGGAACCGAGATGTGGGTGTCATAAACCAGCGCCTCATCCCCGCTGATGACGGCATAGCTGGCAATCCCCAGCGACAAGGCCCCATCATCCACCCAGTTGTCCTGGGGCGCAAACCTCTGCCCCGGCACCCGCCCGTCATAAAAGGCCAGAATGCCCGGGGCCGGTTCCAGAACGCGCAGATGTTGGGTCAAGGTCATCCCGCGACCCTGCACCCCGGCACCCCACCCGGTCAACCCGTTTGCATGGCCGCCCATCCCCTGCTACCCCTGCCACATGCGCGCACTTTTGATCCTGACGGTCAAGAATGAGGGGGCCTTTCTTCTGGAATGGCTGGCCCACCACCGCGCCTGCGGCTTTACCGATGTTCTGGCATTCTCGAACGATTGTTCCGATGGAACCGATCTGATGCTGGACCGTCTGGCCGAAATGGGCGGGCTGACCCATGTCCGCAATTCCGGCCCCCATGACCAAGGCCCGCAATGGGCCGCGCTCAAGGCCGCCGACAAACACCCCCTGATGAAACAGGCCGATTGGGTGCTGTTTAGCGATATCGACGAATTCGTGAACATTCATGTCGGCAACCGCACCCTGCCCGCCCTGCTCGACGCTCTGCCCGATGCCGACGCCATCGCCCTCACATGGCGTCTGTTCGGCAATGCCGGTCACGTGGCCTTTCAAGACCGTCCCGTAACCCAAACCTTCACCCGCGCCGCCCCTGCCACATTGGGCTGGCCCTGGCGCGCGCAGATGTTCAAAACCCTGTTCCGCAACGATGGGGCCTTTCGCAAACTCGGCGTCCACCGCCCCCGCAACCCCGACCCCGCCCGCACCCCCCGCTGGTTCGATGGCTCGGGCCGTGAAATGCCGCCCTCGAACCGCATCTTCTCCGACTACAGGCAGGGCAATTACCAACTGGTCCAGTTGAACCACTACGCCTTGGGCGCGATGGAAAGCTACCTCATCAAGGCCGACCGTGGCCGCGCCAACCGCGAGGCTTCGGCCTTTGACATGGGCTACTTCGTCGAGCGCAACCTGTGCGATGTGGTGGATACCTCGGTCCAAGCCCTGAACAGCACCGACCTGCGCACGGCCCTGCACGCCGATCCCATCCTTGGCCCCCTGCACGCCCAAGCCGTCGCTTGGCGCCGCGCCCGCTTTGCCACCCTGATGGCCGAGGAGCCTTGGCGCGCCCTCTTTGGCCGCCTTTTGATGTCCAAACCCAGCCGTGCCCTGTCCCCGGCTGAAGCCGCCTTGCTGCACGCCCATATCCCCGCCACACATCGACCCTGACAGCCCAACCCATCTGCTTTGAACGCGAAACGGAAACAATCACCCCGCACTGTCTCGTGGCACGCTCCAATTCGACACGCTATTTTCTTGCTTGGGCCGGGGTCCCGGCGATAATGGCTTCAGGCAGGAAAGCCGAAGACCTCGGCAGGTGACCACAATGCCCGAACCTGATCTGGATGTTCCCGTCGACGCCTCCGCTGCGACCGACCGCGACACCTGGCTTGCCCTGATCAATCTGATCGGCGAGGAGGAAGGCTATTTCCAAACCGTCGGCCGAAACCATTGGGCGATGTTCGTCGATGACAGCCCCACCCTGATCGTCACCTTCGAGACGATGGATCAGGCCCGCGCCCGCCAGGGCCAGATGCCGCTGGCCCATCACATCGCCGCTGCCAAGGGCTGGTCCCACCTCTGCCTCATCTCGGATGGCCAGACCTGGTTCCGCGATCCCGCCGTCTATGCCTATTTCGACCGCCTCGTCGATGACGCGTTTTTCGACGGTTTTGACCGCGTCCTGTTTTACGGCGCGGGCCCCTCGGCCTATGCCGCCTGCGCCTTTTGCGTGGCAGCCCCCGGCGCGCAGGTTCTGGTGCTGAACCCCATCGCCACCCTCGATCCCGCCCGGACCGGCTGGGACACCCGCTACCGCCGCGACCGCAAACGCGATTTCACCTCACGCTACGGCTACGGCCCCGACATGGTGGATGGCTGCGCCCAACTGTCGGTCATCCATGACCCGACGCTGGATGCCGACGCCATGCACACCGCGCTGTATCAGGGCCCCTTCACCCAGGCCCTGCCCGCCCGCAACGGCGGTGGCGCGCTTGAGGGGGATCTTGCCCGCCTTGGCATTCTGGATGAGGTGATCATCCAAGCCACCGAAGCACGGCTGACCCCAGCCAGCTTTGCCACCCTGTGGCGCAAGCGCCGCGATGATGCGACCTATCTGAAAACCCTGCTGGCCAAGACCGAAGCCGCAAGCCGCCGAGCCCTCTCGATCCGACTGTGCCAGAATGCCGTCGACCGGCTGAAACTGAACCGCTTCCGCAAGAAACTGGCCGAATTGACACAGGCGCCCAAACCGCAAGCCTGACCCGGGTCAGCCACCCTCGCCAATTTCGGTGATGTAATACAGGCCCAGCACCCGCTCCTCGGTCAGTCGGGCGCGGCAGCTGTAAATCAGCATCGGCTCCGCCGACCCACCATACATCGGATAGGCCTCGGCGGCACAGGCATTGTCGCGAAACGCCACCCAGTCGCGCTGCGCCTGCCGCAAATAGCCTTCGCCGACTTTGCCCTCACCCAAAGCGGCGTCCATCTCTTTCATCACCGCCATCGCGGCCTTGTAGGCGGCATTCAACTCGGCATCCGCCGCCATCCAGTCCTGCTCGGCGCAAAAGGTCAGCTCCATCTGCATCTCGGCCACCGAACAATCCACCTCCTGCGCCAAGGCGGGACTGACCATCCCGCCCAAGACCAACACAACCCCCGCAACGTGTTTCAACATGGGCCCCCCTTTGTTGAAACCACCCTGCCGCAGAACGGGCCGTCATACCAGTGCCGCCAACCTGATCGGCATCTTGGGCGCGCCCTCACTCACAGCCCCGGACCAAGCGCAATCCTGTTTTCACTGGAACCCAATTTACCTTTGCGTTAGGGCACGAACATGACCAAGATCACGCTCCGCCGCCCCGATGACATGCACCTGCACCTGCGCGATGGCGCAATGCTGCAGGCCGTGCTGCCCGAAACCACCCGCCATTTCGCGCGCGCCATCATCATGCCCAATCTGGTGCCGCCCGTCGTGACCCATGCCGATGCCGCCGCCTATGCCGCCCGCATCACCGCCGCCCTGCCCCAAGGCGCGCAATTCCAACCCCTGATGACCCTCTACCTCACCGAAGGCACCGACCCCGCCGATGTGGCCACCGCCGCCGCCTCGGGCCTCGTCAAGGCCGTCAAGCTTTACCCTGCGGGCGCCACCACCAATTCCCATTCCGGCGTCACCGACTTCTCCAAGGTCCAAGCCGTGCTGGAAAAGATGGCCGAAATCGGCCTGCCCCTTTGCATTCATGGCGAGGTGACAGACCCCGCCGTTGACATCTTCGACCGCGAAGCCGTGTTCATCGACCGTGTTCTGGCCCCCTTGCGCGCCCGCGTCCCCGGCCTGCGCGTCATCATGGAACACATCACGACCGAGGAAGGCGTGGCCTATGCCCGCGCCGGTGGCCCCGACCTTGCCGCCACCATCACGACCCACCACCTGATCATCAACCGCAACCACATCCTCGCCGGTGGCATCCGCCCCCACTACTACTGCCTTCCCGTCGCCAAGCGCGAAAAACACCGCCTTGCCCTGCGCGCCGCCGCCACCTCTGGCGAACCCCGCTTCTTCCTCGGCACCGATTCCGCGCCCCACACCGACGCGCTGAAAGAACACGCCTGCGGCTGTGCAGGCTGCTTCACCGCCACCAACACCATGCCCCTTCTGGCCCATGTGTTCGAGGACGACGGCGCGCTGGACCGGCTGGAGGCGTTCACTTCCCTGAACGGTGCCGCCTTCTACCGCCTGCCCCCGAACGAGGGCCACATAAACCTGACCAAATCTGCCACCCCCACCCACTTCCCCGCGAAAATCGCCACCGGCGCAGGCCCCGTCACCGTCTTTGACCCCGGCTTCCCCGTCCACTGGCAGGTCACCGCCTGAACTTCCCCGCCGCAAGGCCCCATCGCCCGCGAATGGACCCAAGATGATCCCCACCTCCTTCCCCCCCGCCTCCGAAATCGCCCGCCTGACCGCCCGCGCCCTTCTGGAGATCAAGGCCGTCCATTTCAACGCCGAAACCCCCTTCACCCTCGCCTCGGGCCTGCCCTCGCCCACCTATATCGACTGCCGCAAACTCATCTCCTATCCCCGCATCCGCTCGACCCTGATGGATTTCCTCTGCGTCACCGTCATGCGCGACGCGGGGTTTGAGGCGTTTGACAACATCGCAGGCGGCGAAACCGCCGGCATCCCCTTCGCCGCCCTCGTCGCCGAACGCCTTGCCCTGCCGATGACCTATGTCCGCAAGAAACCCAAAGGCTACGGCCGCAACGCCCGCATCGAAGGGGCCATGACCCCCGGCCAACGCGTGCTTCTGGTCGAAGACCTCACCACCGACGGCGGCTCCAAGCTGTCATTCGTCGACGCCATCCGCGAAACCGGCGCCACCTGCGCCCACACCGCCGTCATCTTCTACTACGGCATCTTCGCTGAGTCGACCCAGCGCCTGGCCGACCACGGCATCGCGCTCCACCACCTGTGCACCTGGTGGGATGTGCTGGCCGAGGCCCGCGCCCAAGCCGCCTTCGACACCAAAACCCTGACCGAGGTTGAGACCTTCCTGCACGACCCCCGCGCCTGGCAAGCCGCCCGCGCCTGACTGCGGCCCGGCCTCAAAAAGCCATGTTCGAAAACCACAATTCCCCTGTGGACAACCTGTGGATCATTCCACCCCCGAATCGCGTTTCTTGTTGAAGCCTTTGTATTGCCCCCCCACATGTGGTAGCCTGCTCTCCGGATGATGACATCCGCCAAGGGTTTTCCACAGCTTTGTTCCCCTGTTGCGCCACAGCGGCTTTGCAGGCATTGAAACAGGAACGGCCCCCGGCATCATGTCACATCAAGCGGGCCGACAGGGGATACGAGCATGAACGAACTGGCCACGATGCGGCAAATCCTGCCCGCCACCTCGGCAGACACCGACACCCTTCCCCATAACATCGAGGCTGAACAACAGCTTCTGGGCGCCATCCTGACCAACAACGATGTCTATGACCGCATCTCCTCGGTCGTCAAACCCGACCATTTCTTTGACCCCGTCCACCAGCGCATCTTCGAACGCGCCGCCGCCCGCATCACCAAGAACGCCCTCGCCTCCCCGGTGACGATGAAACCCTTCTTCGAGGATGACGCGGGCCTCAAGGAGCTTGGCGGCCCCGCCTATCTCGTCCGCCTCGCCGGTGCCGCGATTTCCGCTTATGCCGCCCGCGATTATGCCCAGATGATCTATGACCTCGCCGTCCGGCGCGAACTCATCGGCCTTGGCCGCGACATCTCCGCCCGCGCCCAGAAGGTCGAGGTGGACTCTGAGCCGCGCGATCAGATCATCGAAGCCGAACAGCGCCTTTACAAACTCGGCGAACAAGGCGTCGCCGAACGCGGCTTCCAAAGCTTCCTCAAAGCCGTCACCGATGCCGTCAACATGGCCAACGCCGCCTACCAGCGCGACGGCGGCCTTGCCGGCATCTCCACCGGCCTTGCCGATCTCGACAAAAAACTCGGCGGCCTCCACCCCTCCGACCTTCTCATCCTCGCCGGCCGCCCCTCGATGGGCAAAACCTCGCTTGCCACCAACATCGCCTTCAACATCGCCAAGGCCCACAAGCGCGGCCGCCTGCCCGATGGCGGCGAAGGCTCGGTCGAAGGCGGCGTCGTCGGCTTCTTCAGCCTGGAGATGTCCGCCGAACAACTCGCCGCCCGTATCCTGTCCGAAGCGTCCGAGGTCCCCTCCGAACAAATCCGCCGCGGCGACATGACCGAGGTTGAATTCCGCCGCTTCGTCGAGGCCGCCAAGGCCCTTGAATCCTGCCCCCTCTACATCGACGACACCCCCGCCCTGCCCATCTCCCAGGTCGCCGCCCGCGCCCGCCGCCTGAAACGCACCCAAGGCTTGGATGTGCTGATCATCGACTACCTCCAGCTTCTCAAAGGATCCTCCAAGGAAAACCGCGTGCAAGAGGTGTCCGAAATCACCCAAGGCCTCAAAGCCATCGCCAAGGAACTCAACATCCCCGTCATCGCCCTGTCCCAGCTTTCCCGCCAGGTCGAAAGCCGCGAAGACAAACGCCCGCAACTCTCCGACTTGCGCGAATCCGGCTCCATCGAACAAGACGCCGACGTGGTCATGTTCGTCTACCGCGATGAATATTATAAAGAACGCGAAAAACCCGGCGATCACGAGCTGGAGAAAATGGCCCAATGGCAGGTCATCATGGAGCAAGTCCACGGCAAAGCCGAAGTCATCATCGGCAAACAACGCCACGGCCCCGTAGGCTCCGTGGAACTCGCCTTCGAAGGCCGCTTCACCCGCTTCTCGAACCTCGCCAAGCCTTGGCAGGGCGAGAGGGAGCCGGGGTATTGAGGGGGAGGGCAACCCTACAAACCCATCCAAATCCAGACCTGAGGAACCAATTTGGGCGTCCGGAACTATCTGATCGAGGGCCTGTCCGGCACCGGCAAAACCACGGTAGCCGAGGAGCTTCAGTTGCGCGGTTACCATGTCGTTCACGGCGACAGGTCACTGGCCTATATTGGCGACCCCAATACCGGACAACCCATGGAACAGCCGGTTGACTTGTTGCCTGAGGTGGCCGCCCAATGGCGCCAGGAACGCTGGATTTGGCCAATTGATCAGGTAAGTTCCATCGCTTCGGATGGGACAAATCCCGTCACCTTCTTCTGTGGCGGGTCGCGGAATTTCGCCCAATTCATTCATCTTTTCACCAGAGTTTTCGTGCTGGATGTCGACCTCCCGACACTGGTGCAACGACTTGCCAATCGAGCCCAGGATGAATTCGGCAGAAGACCCGAAGAACTCGCACTTATCCGCCACCTGTTTGCGACGAAATCGGACATTCCCGGTCAAGCGACCTTGATTGATTCATCCGTCCCTGTTGCGCAGGTTGTGGACACTATCCTGTCTCATTGCCAACCGTCGTGACCAC
>CAMDHB010000135.1 GCA_945897655.1 Pseudorhodobacter antarcticus | reverse complement strand
TGACCAAACCTCAGGTGGACCGGTTCCGCCAAACCGTCAGAGGACAGCGCCCGACCTGGGGGGCGAGAAGCGCCCTCCTATCGGAGGTCGGGCGCTGGCCGGGGGCTTGGGGCCCCCGTCCGGACGGCGGAAAGGGCAGCGCATGACCTCGGCTAGGGCCTCGGCCAACCTACGTGGGGGAGGAGGCTTTCCTCAACTTATCCTTGCTTATGCCAACCACCGGGACTATTTCGGCAGCCTCATAAAAGGGCCCCTGCCCCAAGGTCCCCCATGCCTCGCTTTGCCCTTCTGATCGAATATGACGGCGCCCAGTTTCAGGGCTGGCAGCGTCAGGCCGAGGGGCAGCCTTCTGTGCAGGCGACCGTGGAGCAGGCCCTTGCCGCCCTTGAACCCGGCCCCCACAGCATAGCCGGTGCAGGACGCACCGATACCGGGGTCCATGCCACCGGGCAGGTGGCGCATTGCGACCTGACCCGCGATTGGGACCCGTTTCGCCTGATGCAGGCGCTGAACTGGCACATGGCCCCGCATCCAGTCGCTGTCTTGCAGGCAGAGCGCGTGGACGACACCTTCCACGCAAGGTTTTCGGCGACCGAACGGCGCTATCTGTTCCGGCTGATTGCCCGGCGGGCGCCCGTGACCCATGATCTGGGCCTCGTCTGGCGCGTGCTGCAACCGTTGGACCTGAGCGCCATGCAGCAAGGGGCCGCCCATCTGATCGGCAACCACGATTTCACAACCTTCCGCTCGGGCCAATGTCAGGCCAAAAGCCCGGTCAAGACGCTGGACGCGATCACCATCACCCAGCACGCCATCGCCGGGGGCCAGGAATACCGCTTTCACCTGCGCGCCCGGTCATTCCTGCACAATCAGGTCCGTTCGATCGTGGGGTCGCTGGAACGTGTGGGCAGCGGGTCGTGGGAACCCGGCCGCATCGCCGCCGCACTAGCGGCCCGTGACCGCGCCGCCTGCGGCCCGGTCTGCCCGCCGCAGGGCCTGTACCTGACGGGTGTGGGCTATGCGGACAATCCTTTCCCATCGGTAAACCCCGCAAACTAACCCCCTGTTCTGCCACAGGTTTCAAAACGCCCCACCCGCTCCTGCGGCCCCTGTTGACATGCAGCCCCCACAGGCGTCTTGTAGGCCCTACAGATCAGGCCAATTTCATGCCCAATCCCACCCAACCGTCAGAATTCCTGCCGAAAATCGTCACCGTCTGGCGTGAGGGGTATTCCCTTGCTGCCTTCCGCGCCGATGCGATCGCTGGCCTCAACGTCGCCATCGTCGCGCTGCCGCTGTCGATGGCCATCGCCATCGCCAGCGGGATGGGGCCGGAGGCGGGACTATACACCACCATCGTTGGTGGCTTCCTCATCTCGGCGCTTGGCGGGTCGCGCTATCAGATCGGCGGGCCAGCGGGGGCCATGATCGTCGCGGTTTCGGCATGCGTGGCGCAGATCGGGATGGCGGGGCTGATGGTGGCCATGTTCCTGTCCGGCCTGATCCTGATCGCGGCGGGCGCCTTGCGTCTGGGAAGCTATATCAAGTTCCTGCCCTATCCGGTGACCATCGGCTTCACCTCGGGGATCGGCGTCATCATCTTTGTCAGCCAGGTGAAGGAACTGCTGGGCCTGACCCTGAACACCGTCGAACCCCCTGCCGTGCTGGATAAGCTGGCCGTGCTGTGGGCCGCCCGCGACAGCGTCACCCCCGCCGCGCTGGGGGTGGCAATGACGGCCATCCTGGCGTTGCAGGTGATCAAACGCTACCGCCCGCGTTGGCCCAACATGCTGATCGTGGTCGTGACCGGCAGCGCGCTGGTCTGGGCGCTGGACCTGCCTATGCAACTGGTGGGCGACCGCTTTGGCGCCCTGCCGCATTTCCTGCCCGCGCCCGTGCTCCCTGACCTGTCCTGGACCATGATGACCAAGGCCCTGCCCTTTGCCGTGCAATTCAGCCTGCTGTCGGCCATCACCGGGCTTTTGTCGGCCCAGGTGGCGGACGGTCTGTCCGGCAACCGCCACCGCCCCGCGATCGAGCTTTTTGCCGAAGGGGCCGCCAACATCGCCGTGTCGCTGTTCGGCGGCATCGTGGCCACCGGGGCCGTGGCGCGCACCGTCACCAACCACGCCGCCGGGGCAAAGGGGCCGGTTGCGGGCATGCTGCATGCCCTGATCGTATTGGGCTTCATGATGGTTCTGGCCCCTTGGGTCAGTTTTGTGCCCATGGCGGTGTTTGCCGGCCTGCTGACGGTCGTCGCCTGGAACATGGCCGCCCGCGCCCAGTTCCGCATCCTGCTGCTGACGTCACGCAGCGATGCGGTTGTCGTCGTGGTCACCTTCCTGCTGGTCGTCTTCCGCGACTTGACCGAAGGCATTCTGGTGGGCTTTGCGTTGGGCGGGCTTGTCTTCATCCACCGCATGGCAAAAGACAGCCGCATTCACCACACCGACGAGAGCGATTCGGAACGGGGCGCCACCGTCGTGGTGCGCTTGACCGGCCCCTATTTCTTTGGCGCGGCGGCGCAGGTTGGTGCCACATTGGACCAGATCGCCGAACGCCCTGCCCATTTCATCCTTGATCTGTCGGACCTGACCTATCTGGACAGCACGGGCGCCAGATCGCTGGAGTTGTTGGCGCGCAAGATTCTGCGGCGCGGCGGGCAGATGGAACTGCGCGCAGTGACCCCCGCCCAGCGCCACAGTTTGGAAAAGGCGGGTTTGACGCCACCTTTGGTCAGATATGTGGACGCGCCCACGCCAGATCTGGGTTAGTAGTTTGATTCTAATATATTAATTGGACAAGTGGACAATTACGTGTCAAATTGTCGCGGAAGGTCGGCTTTTGCCGTCTTGTTAGCGCAAACATCGGGAAACAATCGTGAATTTGTGTGGACTGACCTGCACTTATCCCGTATTGCACCGCAGCTGACGAAAAGTTGATTTTCAGTATCCCACGGTATACAGAGCGTGCAGGGGAACGACGGAAAAACGCCTTCTGTGGCAGAAATTCTGCGATAGACTGGCTAGACAACGACACTGGCCCGGCGTAGCAGAACCGCCGTTTCCGGGCCGACCAGGGAGGAATTCATGTCAGAACGCGCACCGTCGATTTTTTCGGCGTCCGAGGAGTTTATTGCAAATGCCCAACTGGATGCGGCGGGCTATGCCGCATCCTATACGGCGTCGATGAACGATCCGGATGCTTTCTGGGCGGAAAAAGCGGGTCGGGTTGACTGGATCAAACCGTTCACCAAGGTCAAGAACACCGATTTCACCCGCGGCGCTGTGTCGATCAAATGGTATGAGGATGGCACGCTGAACATCAGCGCCAACTGCATTGACCGCCACATGATGACCCGCGCGAACCAGACCGCGATCATCTGGGAACCCGATGATCCCAAAACACCCGCCCGCCACATCAGCTATGCCGAACTGCTGGAACAGACCTGCCGTCTGGCCAATGTGCTGAAGGCCCAAGGCGTGCGGCGCGGCGACAGGGTTGTGCTGTACATGCCGATGATCCCCGAAAGCGCCTATGCCATGCTGGCCTGCGCCCGGATCGGGGCCATCCATTCGGTCGTCTTTGGCGGCTTTTCGCCTGACGCCCTGTCCAGCCGGATCAATGATTGTGACGCCAAGGTTGTGATCACCGCCGATTTCGCCCCGCGCGCCGGCAAAAAGACCCCGCTGAAGGCGAATACCGATCAGGCGCTGCTGCACTGCAAGGAAACCGTGAAATGTCTGGTGGTCAAACACACCGGCGACCAGACCCACTGGATCCAGGGCCGCGATATTGACCTCAAGGCCGAGATGGCCGAAGCCAGCCCCTATTGCGCCTATGCCGAGATGAACGCCGAAGACCCGCTGTTCATCCTTTACACCTCAGGCTCGACCGGGCGGCCAAAGGGCGTTCTCCACACCACGGGCGGCTATCTGGTCTTCGCCAGCCTGACCCATCAGATGACCTTTGATTACCATGACGGCGATATCTTCTGGTGCACCGCCGATGTGGGCTGGGTCACCGGCCACAGCTATATCGTCTACGGCCCGCTTTCCAATGGCGCTACCACCGTGATGTTCGAAGGCGTGCCCACCTTCCCCGATGCGGGCCGGTTCTGGGAAGTGATCGCCAAGCACAAGGTAAACCAGTTCTATACCGCCCCCACCGCCATCCGCAGCCTGATGGGCATGGGCACCGAACCGATTGAAAAGCACGACCTGTCCAGCCTGAAGCTGCTGGGAACCGTGGGCGAGCCGATCAACCCCGAGGCGTGGAACTGGTATTTCACCAACATCGGCAAGGGCAAGCTGCCCATCGTCGACACCTTCTGGCAGACCGAGACGGGCGGCCATATCGTCACCCCCCTGCCCGGCGCCATCCCGCAAAAACCGGGTTCGGCCACCAAGCCCTTCTTCGGCGTCAAGCTGGAGGTTCTGGATGCCGCCACCGGCGCCGTGCAGGTCAATACCGCAGCCGAAGGTGTCTTGTGCATCGCTGACAGTTGGCCCGGCCAGATGCGCACCCTCTGGGGCGACCATGCCCGGTTCGAGGAGGCGTATTTCGCCCAGTATCCCGGCTACTATTTCACAGGCGACGGATGCCGCCGCGATGAGGATGGCTATTACTGGATCACGGGGCGCGTCGATGATGTCTTGAACGTCTCCGGCCACCGTTTGGGCACGGCCGAGGTCGAAAGCGCGCTGGTCGCCCACCCAAAGGTCGCCGAAAGCGCCGTCGTGGGCTATCCCCACCCGATCAAGGGGCAAGGCATCTATGCCTATGTCACCCTGATGCGCGGCGAGGAACCGACAGAGGAGCTGAAGAAAGAGCTGGTCAAATGGGTCCGCACCGAAATTGGCCCCATCGCCACACCGGATCTGATCCAGTGGGCCCCGGGCCTGCCAAAAACCCGGTCTGGAAAGATCATGCGCCGCATCCTGCGCAAGATTGCCGAAAATGACCACGGCACCCTGGGCGACACCTCGACCCTCGCCGACCCTTCGGTCGTCGATGATCTGGTGGCCAACCGGATGAACCGCGCCTGAACGCGGCACAAGAATACCCGCCCGGTGAGGACAGACTGGGCGGGGGGAGAGCGGTTGGGGCACGCGGAAAACCGCACCCGGCCAGGGATACCGGCACGAGACCGGTTCAAAGGGAGAGTGGACAATGGCGAATATGAATGCTGATGTGAGCGCCCGCTCACGTCCGATGACCCGCGAGGAGAAGAAGGTCATCATGGCCTCCTCGGCCGGGACGATCTTTGAATGGTATGACTTTTATCTCTATGGGTCGCTTGCGGCCATCATCGGGGCGAACTTCTTCACCTCGTTCCCGGAAGCCACGCGCAACGTGTTTGCCCTGCTGGCCTTTGCCGCAGGCTTTATCGTGCGTCCGTTCGGGGCTTTGGTCTTTGGCGCGATGGGCGACCTGATCGGGCGCAAGTAAACCTTCCTCGCCACGATCCTGATCATGGGCTTTTCGACCTTTCTGGTCGGCCTGCTGCCGGGCTATCAATCCTGGGGCATCGCGGCCCCGGTCATCCTGATCCTACTGCGCATGTTGCAGGGTCTGGCTTTGGGCGGCGAATATGGCGGTGCTGCCGTCTATGTGGCCGAACATGCCCCCGAAGGGCAGCGCGGCTACTTCACCGCGTTCATCCAGACCACGGCGACACTTGGCCTGCTCTTGTCTCTGATCGTGATCATCTCGGTTCAGGGCTATATCAACGGCGCCTATCCGGACATGCCGGTGCTGGATGCTGCGGGCAATGCCGTCATGCTGGCAGATGGCTCGCCCTCGATGATGAAGGCGTTCAACGCCTGGGGCTGGCGCGTGCCGTTCCTGGGATCGATCTTCCTTCTGCTGATCTCTCTGTATATCCGTCTGCAAATGAACGAGAGCCCGGCCTTCAAGAAGATGAAGGAAGAGGGTGCCGCCTCCAAAGCGCCGCTGCGCGAAGCCTTTGGCACCTGGAAAAACGGCAAGATCGCCATCATCGCCCTGCTGGGCCTGACGGCGGGCCAGGCTGTGGTCTGGTACTCGGGTCAGTTCTATGCGCTGTTCTTCATGCAGAACGTGATCAAGGTCGACAGCTTTACCGCCAACGTCTTTGTGGCATGGTCGCTGATCCTGGGCACCTATGGCTTCATCTTCTTTGGCCGCCTGTCTGACCGCATCGGCCGCAAGCCGATCATCCTGTCAGGCTGTCTGATTGCCGCTGTCACCTATTTCCCGGTGTTCAGCTTCCTGACCCAGACTGCCAACCCGATGCTGCACGCAGCCCAGCAGACCCCGGTTGTGGTGACCGCAGACCCGAATGACTGCTCGTTCCAGTTCAACCCGACAGGGACGGCCAAGTTCACCTCGTCTTGCGACATCTCGAAGGCCAAGCTTTATTCCTTCTCGGTCAACTCGACCTCGACCGAAGGCCCGGCAGGCGAACTGGCGACGATCCAGATCGGCGATACGCTGATCGCCGCCTATGACGCTGCCGCGAACACCGCCGACATCGCTGCCGCCAAGGCTGTGGTGGACGAAGCCAAGGCTGGCATCGACGCAGGTCAGATGGCAGCGCTGGACGAGGCTGAAAAGGCACTGACGGCAGCCAAGCAGGCAGTGGCCGCCGCCGACAAGGCGCTGAAGGCTGCGGCGGATGATACCGCCAAGGCCACGGCGCAAACCGCTCTGGATGCCGCCAACGCAGCCGTTGCCCCGGTTCAGGCCGGTGTGGATGCCGCACGTGCCGCAATCCCGGCCGACCAACTGGCCAAGCTGGATGCAGCCAAGGCTGATGCCGCCAAGGTTGGCGGTGTGAAAGCTGCGTTCGACAAGGCCGTGGCCGATGCCCTGACCGCTGCGGGCTATCCGCTGGTCGCCAAGGACAACACCACGGTTGCGGTGGCCAAGAACATCCTCGACATCTTCACCGCGCAAAAGCTGACGATCATCGTGATCCTCACCTATCTGATCGTGCTGGTGACGATGGTCTATGGCCCGATTGCGGCCATGCTGGTGGAACTGTTCCCGACCCGTATCCGCTACTCGGGTCTGTCGCTGCCCTACCACATCGGCAACGGCTGGTTCGGTGGCCTGCTGCCGGCAACCGCCTTCGCGATCTCGGCCCAGTCCGGCAACATCTATGCGGGTCTGTGGTATGCGATTGTCGTGGCGCTGATGACGGTGGTGATCGGGGCGATCTTCGTTCCGGGGGGCACGCACAAGAAGTCGATCTTCGCAGACGATGGTGTGAAGTAACCACAAGCGCAGGAATGGGAAAGGGCCGGGGAGCGATCCCCGGCCCTTTGCTTTTGGACAAGATGGGCAGATTGCCCATCCTACAAGTCAATACGCCGCAACCTCAGCGCATTGGTGATGACCGACACAGAAGACAGGCTCATCGCCCCCGCCGCGATCATGGGCGACATCACAAGGCCGGTGATGGGATAGAGCACGCCCGCCGCCACCGGAATGCCAATGGCGTTGTAGGCAAAGGCAAAAAACAGGTTCTGCTTGATGTTGCGCAGCGTCGCGCGGGCCAGTTTGCGGCCCCGCAGGATGCCCGCCAGATCACCCGCCAGCAGGGTCATGCCCGCTGATTCCACGGCCACATCCGCCCCTGGCCCCATCGCTATGCCCACATCCGCCGCAGCAAGTGCCGGAGCGTCATTTACCCCGTCGCCCGCCATGGCAACCTTGCGACCCTCGGCGTGCAAGCGGTCCACCAGCACCTTCTTGCCTTCGGGCAGCATGCCTGCCTGCACCTCGGTTATCCCCAAGGCGCGGGCAACGACCTGGGCCGTCGCCTCGGCATCACCCGTCGCCATGATGACGCGCAGCCCCTCGGCCTGCAGGGCGGCCACAGCCTCGGCAGCGCCGGGCTTAATCCGGTCGGCCACGGCCACAAGCCCGGCATAGGCACCGTCCACCGCCACGAACATCACCGTCTTGCCCTCGGCTGCCAAGGACGCTGCATCGGGGGCAGTCAGCCCCATGTCAGCCAGAAAGGCGGCATTGCCCAAGGCAACCTTGCGCCCGGCGACCAGCCCTTGCACCCCCTTGCCCGGAACCGAGGCAAAGTTGTCACAGGCCGGAATGGTCAGCCCACGCCCGCGTGCCCCTGCCAGAATGGCCTCGGCCAGCGGATGACCCGACCCCGCCTCAACCGCCGCTGCCAGCACCAGCACATCGTCACTCGTGGCATCGGTCAGCACCGGCTTGCCTGTGGTCAGGGTGCCGGTCTTGTCGATGACCAGCGTGTCGACCCGGGCCATCCGCTCCAACACCTCACCGCCCTTGACCAGCACACCCACCTGCGCCCCACGTCCGGTGGCCGTGGTGATCGAAATGGGCGTAGCCAGCCCCAGCGCGCAAGGGCAAGCGATGATCAGCACCGACACCGCCGCCGCGATGGCATAGAGGAACCCCGGATTGGGGCCCAAGATCAGCCATGCGCCAAAGGCCAGCACGGCTACCCCCACCACGGTGGGCACAAACACCGCCGCCACCCGGTCCGCCATCCCCTGGATCGGCGCCTTCGACCGCCGGGCCCC
>CAMDHB010000134.1 GCA_945897655.1 Pseudorhodobacter antarcticus | reverse complement strand
GATCTGGTCTTTGCGGCGCTGCGGTGCCGGCGGTCTTTTGCGGCTTTGGGCGGGGGGATGACGGGGCGGGGGTTGGTGTTGGGGCTGGTCAGGGCGCAGGGGCAGGACCCGGCCAGCCTGTTCACCGGGCAGGGCCATGCGCCGGCTGTGGTGGAGGCCGGGGAAGCCGGGCGATTGCCGGAGGGGGACGAGGCGCTGGACGTGCCGGACTGGCTGGCCCCGGGGCTGAGGGCCAGTTTGGGGGGGGATTACGAGGCCACGATGCGGGCGATGCAGCACCGGGCGCCGGTTTATCTGCGGGTGAATGTGGCGCGGATCACGCAGGAGGCGGCTTTGGCCCGTCTGGCACAGGACGGCATTGGGGCCGAGCCTGTAAGTTGGGTGAAGACCGCCGTAAAGGTGATTGAAAACGAACGAAAAGTGCAGAATTCTTCGGCCTATCTGGAGGGGCTGGTGGAGTTGCAGGATGCCTCCTCGCAAGCCGTGATTGAGGCGCTGGACCTGCGGCGCGGGATGCGGGTTCTGGATTATTGCGCCGGGGGTGGTGGCAAGACGCTGGCGATGGCGGCGGCGGGTCTGGTGGTGGATGCCCATGATGCCGCCCAGCAGCGGATGACGGGCCTGCCGGACCGGGCCGCCCGGGCCGGGGCCAAGGTGCGGATCGTGTCGGATCCGGTTGGCCCCTATGATCTGGTCTTGATGGATGTGCCCTGTTCTGGGTCGGGGTCGTGGAGGCGCGATCCGCAGGGCAAGTGGGCGTTGACGCCCGAGGGTCTGGCCACGCTGACCCAAACGCAGGCTGCGATCCTGGACCGCTGTGTGACGCTGGTGGCACGAGGCGGTGTTTTGGCCTATGCCACCTGTTCGCTGCTGAGGGATGAGAATGAGGCGCAGATCGCTGCGTTCCTGGCCCGCCACCCCGGCTGGACCGCGTCATTTCAAACGCGGTTTTCGCCTTTGCAGGGCGGCGACGGATTCTTTGTTGCAAAGCTGACGCAGTCGGTTGAGATATCCGCACAACCCTGACGGGTTTTTTGCAGTTTGTTCCGATTTGCGCGACCCGGTTAAGGTGCCGTTAACACTTATTCGGCGGTATGGGGCGCAACAGGAATCCAAAGGGGACTGATGTGGCCATTTCAATGGCGGGACTGGGTGGCGCGGTCACGGGCAAACGCCAGAACCTGGCGCCCGTGCTGTTGCTGCTGGCGGTGGTCCTGGGGGCCGCTGTGGTTTCCGTCGTCTCAACCGATGTCATGCTGCGCCTTGGGGCCACGATTGCCGCGATGACGATGGGTGTTCTGGTGCTGGGCCTGCGGCTGCGAACCTATCTTGAACGGCGGCGTGATGGGGTGCGTCTGGCCCAGATCGTGGCGCTGGTCGGCAAGGATGCGGCACCTTGCTACATGACCGATCGGCATGGCCAGATCCTGTACCAGAATGACACGGCCCTGGCCCGGTTCAAGGCGGATGCCGGGACATCGCTGGTCTCGGCGCTGAACCAGCATTTCGCATCGCCCTCCTCCGTGCTGTACCGGCTGCAAAACCGGGCCGCCCATGTGGGCTTTGGGCGTGAGGATGTGGTGACACGGCGGGGTCACACCCGGCTTGCCGTGCACCAGATTGCCGAAGACCGCTTTTTGTGGCGGTTGGAGGAGTTTCAGGATCGCAGTACCGCGGGGCGGGGTGCGGAAAGCCTGAGCCTGCCGATGCTGACCGCGAACAAGGCCGGCGTGGTTCTGTTCACGAATGAAGCGATGCGCCGGCTTCTTGGCGGGCGGCCCAAGCGGTTGGACCGTATTTTCACGACCCCCGTCCTGCATTCGGGCGAGGAGGTCGAGGTTTCCGCGGCCGAGGGACCCGTGCGCGCCGTTCTGGCCGAGGTTGAAGGGCCCGGAGAGCGGCGGGAGATTTATCTGCTGCCGGTGGCGCAAAGCTCGGTGCACGTCAACACGATGGCCGATTTTGAACAGGTGCCGGTGCCCCTGGCCAAGTTCGCCCCGGATGGCACGATGATTTTGGCCAATGCGGCGGCGCGGGGGTTGTTGAAGCTGGAGGTCGGGCAAAGCGAAGTGTTCCACAGCCTGTTTGAGGGGCTTGGCCGTCCGGTGGCCGACTGGCTGGACGACATCGCAAGCGAGCGCAGCCCCAGCCGGTCTGAGGTGTTGCGCGCCCGGTTGTTGGAGGGCGAGGTGTTCTTGCAGGTGACACTGCGGCGCATTGTCGAGCAGGGTCGGCCGGGGATTCTGGCGGTGCTGCAGGACGCAACGGCGCTGAAAACGCTGGAAGCGCAGTTTGTCCAAAGCCAGAAGATGCAGGCCATTGGCCAGTTGGCGGGCGGCGTGGCGCATGATTTCAACAACTTGCTGACCGCAATCTCGGGGCACTGTGACCTGCTGCTGCTGCGACACGAACGGGAACATCCGGATTATGCCGATCTGGTGCAGATCCATCAGAACGCCAACCGGGCGGCGGCGCTGGTGGGGCAGTTGCTGGCCTTTTCGCGCAAACAGACGTTGAAGCCTGAGCGGTTGGACCTGCAGGATGTACTGTCAGACCTTGCCCATCTCTTGAACCGGCTGGTGGGTGAACGGATCAGGCTGCAATTGTCGCATGGGGCAGGGCTTGGGGCGATCCGGGCGGACCGGCGGCAGTTGGAACAGGTGCTGATGAACCTTGTGGTGAATGCTCGCGATGCCATGCCGGGGGGAGGCACCATTCGGTTGGAGTCTGAGGCGGTGACGCTGCCGGAGCCCATGACACGGGACCGTGCCACGGTTCCTGCGGGCGATTATGCCCTGATCCGGGTGCGTGACACCGGCACGGGCATTCCCGAAGACCGGCTGCAAAAGATCTTTGAGCCGTTCTTCACCACCAAGAAGGTGGGCGAGGGGACGGGGCTTGGCCTGTCGACGGCCTACGGGATCATGAAGCAGTCTGGCGGCTTCATCTTTGTGGATTCGACCGAAGGCGTGGGGTCGCTGTTCCAGTTGTACTTCCCCATCCATGATGGACAGGGTGAGGTGGACGCCCCCGTCGCCCGCAAGATCGTGGTCAGGCAGGGCGAGGGCGTGGTCCTGCTGGTCGAGGACGAGGCCCCAGTTCGTGCTTTTGCCAGCCGCGCGTTGCGCCTGCGCGGCTATACCGTGCTTGAGGCCGAGAATGCCGAGGAGGCGCTGAAGGCGTTGGAGGACCCGACGCTGTCGGTCGATGTCTTTGTGACCGATGTGGTGATGCCGGGCATGGACGGGCCAAGTTGGGTAAGAAAGGCGCTGGTTGACCGTCCGAATGTGAAGGTGATCTTTGTGTCAGGCTATGCCGAGGATGCGCTTTCAGAAAATCAGGCGCGAATCCCGAATTCAGTCTTCCTGCCCAAGCCGTTCTCGCTGAACGACCTTGCGGCGACGGTGCAGGGGTAGATGCACTAGGCGGATCCGGGCGGGCCTGCCCGATCAGGACAGGCTTTCGTAAAGGGCGAAATCGGCGGCACGGTGGCGCAAAAGTTGGGCCCTGACTGCGGGCGACAGATCCAACGCGCCCGGCGGCGAGACATTGACCTGCGGCAGAGTGATCTTGGTGTTCAGACGCTTTTCCAGAAACCGCACGAAGATATCCATATCCTCATAGCGAAAGATATGATCCACCGGGCGAAAGCCGTCCGGGGTCAGGAAGGTGGCCTGCGCCCCGACCTTGGCGAATTCGGGTTGTTCGTCCTGACAGTAGGCGCGAATGAAGTCGTCGAAACTGAGGGATCGGGTGGATTTTTCCGCGACTTCCCCCTCCCGTTGGCGGTAGCGATACCAACTGCCCAACCAATCAAGCGGTTCCCGCATCAGGGCTGTGGTGACAAAGGCGGTCCCCTTGGCATCGCCCAGAAAGGGTGCCACATGGCGCTGATATTTCTGCGCATTGGTGTGTTTGAGCTGCGGCGGCCGCATCACGACCACAGCAGCCAGGGGGCTCAGCGCAGTCTCGATGCTGGTGGACGCGGTTTTGGGGGTCGCCAAAAACACCAGACCTTGCCGCCAGAACACCAACATGGGGGATTCTCCACCAGAGCCGCACTATTTCCTGCAAAGATAACTATTCCTTAATCCTTCTGAGAAAAAGCTGTGTTGCGACGAATTTGATTGAAATGTTCCTGTTTTGGGCTCATGGTCCGGAAACAAAGCAAGAACACCTCGGGTGATTGCCGCGCGCGGGCGGCTGTGGAATAAGGGGAACGACGATGGCTACGGCAAATCTTTTCGAGTTGGACGGAAAGCGGAACATGGACAAGAAAGACGCCGACAAGGCGAAGGCGCTGGAATCTGCTTTGGCGCAGATCGAGCGGCAGTTCGGCAAGGGTTCGATCATGAAGCTGGGTGACAACCCGGTGATGGATGTACAGGCCATTTCGACCGGATCGCTGGGGTTGGACATCGCACTGGGCATCGGCGGGCTGCCGCAGGGACGCATTATCGAGATTTATGGGCCGGAAAGCTCGGGCAAGACCACGCTGACGCTGCATGTGGTTGCGGAAGCGCAAAAGACCGGGGGCGTCTGTGCGTTTGTGGACGCGGAACACGCGCTGGACCCGCAATATGCGCGCAAGCTGGGTGTGAACCTGGACGAATTGCTGATCAGCCAGCCTGACACCGGCGAACAGGCGCTGGAGATTGTCGACACGCTGGTCCGGTCGGGCGCGGTCAATGTGATTGTGGTCGATTCGGTGGCGGCGCTGACCCCAAAGGCCGAGATCGAGGGCGACATGGGCGACATGCAGATGGGGAGCCAGGCCCGTTTGATGTCTCAGGCGATGCGCAAACTGACCGCCTCTATCGGGCGCAGCAACTGCATGGTGATTTTCATCAACCAGATCCGCATGAAGATTGGCGTGATGTTTGGCAGCCCGGAAACCACCAGCGGCGGCAACGCGCTGAAATTCTATGCCTCGGTCCGGTTGGACATCCGGCGCACCGGATCGATCAAGGATCGTGACACTGTGACGGGCAATGCGACGCGGGTGAAAGTGGTCAAGAACAAGGTGGCGCCGCCCTTCAAAGAGGTCGAGTTTGACATCATGTATGGCGAAGGCATTTCCAAGGTTGGTGAGATTGTCGATCTGGGCGTCAAGGTCGGCGTGGTGGAGAAGTCGGGCAGCTGGTACTCCTATGGTGATGAGCGCATCGGGCAGGGCCGCGAGAATGCCAAGGCGTTTCTGAGGACCAATCCCGCGGTCGCCAAGGCGATCGAGGACAAGATCCGCACGGCCAACGGCCTGGATTTTTCGATGTCGGGCGAAGAGCGTGAGGCCGTTCTGGACGACTGACCCATCGCAAAGCCGGCCTGTTCCTTTGGGGTGGGCCGGCTTTTCATATCCGGTGGACAGGCCCCGCGGGGGAAGCTAAACGGTTGGCGAACCCGCCTTTAAGTGCCTTGGAAGGACCTGCCCCCAATGCCAACCTTGAACGACATCCGCTCGACCTATCTCGATTTTTTTGCCCGCAATGGGCACAAGGTGGTCGAAAGCTCGCCTTTGGTGCCGCGCAACGACCCGACGCTGATGTTTGCCAATTCGGGCATGGTCCAGTTCAAGAACTGCTTTACGGGGGTTGAAACGCGGGATTACAAGCGCGCGACGACGGCGCAGAAATGTGTGCGGGCGGGTGGCAAGCACAATGATCTGGACAATGTGGGCTATACCGCCCGGCACCATACCTTTTTCGAGATGTTGGGGAATTTCAGCTTTGGCGATTACTTCAAGGATCAGGCGATTGCCTTTGCCTGGGAATTGCTGACCAAGGATTTTGGCATCAACAAGGACAAGCTGTGCGTCACGGTCTATCACACCGATGACGAGGCGGCGGCGATCTGGAAGAAGGTGGCGGGCCTGCCGGAACATCGGATCATCCGGATTGCATCTGACGACAATTTCTGGCGCATGGGGCCAACCGGGCCTTGCGGGCCGTGCACCGAGATTTTCTATGACCACGGCGACCATATCTGGGGCGGCCCGCCGGGTTCGGCTGACCAGGATGGCGACCGGTTCATCGAGATATGGAACAACGTGTTCATGCAGAATGAACAGTTCGCCGACGGGCGGTTGGTTCCCTTGGAGATGCAGAGCATCGACACCGGCATGGGGCTGGAGCGGATTGGCGCGCTGTTGCAGGGCAAGCATGACAATTACGACACGGACCTGATGCGCAGCCTGATCGAGGCAAGCGCCAATGCGACCAGTGCCGACCCTGATGGTCCGGGCAAGGTGCACCACCGGGTGATTGCGGATCATCTACGCTCGACCTCGTTCCTGATCGCCGATGGGGTGATGCCGTCAAACGAGGGGCGCGGCTATGTTCTGCGGCGGATCATGCGGCGGGCAATGCGCCATGCACATATGCTGGGGGCTGCTGATCCGGTGATGCACAAGCTGGTGCCGACGCTGGTGCGGCAGATGGGCGGGGCTTACCCCGAGTTGGCCCGGGCGCAATCACTGATCGAGGAGACGCTGCGGCTGGAAGAAACGCGGTTCCGCACCACGCTGGACCGCGGGCTGAAGCTGTTGGACGAAGAACTGTCCCACCTGCCCGAGGGGGCCGATCTGCCGGGGCCGGCGGCGTTCAAGCTCTATGACACTTATGGTTTCCCTCTGGACCTGACGCAGGACGCTTTGCGCGAAAAGGGCAAGGCGGTGGATGTGGCGGGCTTTGAGGTGGCGATGGAGGAGCAGCGTCGCAAGGCGCGGGCGGCCTGGGTTGGCACGGGCGAGGCGAGTGATTCCAAGATCTGGTTCGAACTGGCCGAGGCGCATGGGGCCAGCGAGTTTCTGGGCTATGACACCGAGACCGCCGAAGGCCAGATCCTGGCGCTGGTTCGCGATGGAGCCGGGATTGGGTCGGCGGGTTTGGGCGAGGCGGTGCAGATCGTCGTCAACCAGACGCCGTTTTATGGCGAAAGCGGCGGTCAGGTTGGCGATGCTGGATTTATCCGCACCGGGACCGGGGTTGCCGAAGTCACCGACACCAAGAAATCGGCCGGGGTTTTCATCCATTTGGCCCGCGTGACCGAAGGCTCGATTGCCAAGGGTCAGCCTGCCAAGCTGGAGGTCAGCCACAGCCGCCGCGCGCAAATCCGCGCCAATCACTCGGCCACCCATCTGCTGCACGAGGCGCTGCGGCGGGCCTTGGGCGACCATGTGGCGCAGCGTGGTTCGTTGAACGCGCCGGACCGGTTGCGGTTTGATTTCAGCCATTCGGCGGCGATGTCGGCCAGTGAGTTGGCTCAGGTCGAGGCAGAGGTGAACGCCTTTGTCCGTCAGAACAGCGCCGTGGACACAAGGATCATGACGCCCGACGATGCCCGCGCGATTGGCGCGCAGGCGCTGTTTGGTGAGAAATACGGCGACGAAGTGCGCGTTGTGTCGATGGGCGTGCTGGAGGGGTCGGGCAAGGGCGCGGATCAACGGACCTATTCGTTGGAGCTTTGCGGGGGCACGCATGTGCGCCGCACGGGCGACATCGGCGCCTTTGTTGCCTTGGGTGAAAGTGCGTCCAGCGCCGGTGTGCGGCGGTTCGAGGCGCTGACGGGGCAAGCGGCGCTGGATTATCTGCGTGGGCAGGACGCGCGGCTGGCTGAGGTTGCGGCTACGCTGAAGGCCGCGCCCGCTGAGGTAGGTGAGCGGGTCAAGGCCCTGGCCGAGGAGCGCCGTGCGTTGCAGAACGAGGTGGCGCAGCTGCGTCGCGAGTTGGCGATGGGTGCGGGCGCTGGGCCTGAGGTGCGCGAGGTTGGCGGTGTCAAGTTGATTGCGCAGGTACTGACCGGCGTCACGGGCAAGGACCTTCCCGGCCTGATTGACGAGATGAAGGCGCGGCTTGGGTCGGGTGCCGTTGTGCTGATCGCCGATACCGGGGCCAAGCCTGCGGTTGCAGCCGGGGTGACCACGGACCTGACCGAGCGCATTTCGGCGGTAACGCTGGCCAAGGCTGCGGTCGAGGCGCTGGGTGGCAAGGGTGGCGGTGGGCGCCCGGATATGGCGCAGGGCGGCGGGGCGGATATTGCGCTCGCCGATGCGGCGATTGCGGCGGTTATTGCCGCTCTGGAGGCGTGAGATGCCGCAAGCCTATTGGATTGCCCATGTGCATGTGACCAACGCCGAGGCCTATGGCAAATATGCCGCCCTCGCCGGACCGGCGATTGCCGCGCACGGCGGCACGTTTCTGGCCCGGGGTGGGCGCTATGTGCAGCTGGAAGGCACGCCGCGCGAGCGCAATGTCGTCGCGGTGTTCCCCAGCCTTGAACGGGCGGTCGAATGCTATCATTCGCCCGCCTATTCGGCAGCGCGCGCCCATGCGGCGGGGGCGTGTGAGCGGGATTTGATGGTGGTTGAGGCGGCAGAGTAGGGCGCCAAAACTTTTCGAAAAGTTTTGCAAATTTCTTCGAAGAAATTTGAAAGGGCGGACCCGAGGGTCCGCCCTTTTCGTTCAGCCCGCGCGCGACTGGCGCTTGCGGTCGTTCGGGTCCAGATAGCGTTTGCGCATCCGGATGTTTTTCGGCGTCACTTCGACCAATTCATCATCGTCGATATA
>CAMDHB010000133.1 GCA_945897655.1 Pseudorhodobacter antarcticus | reverse complement strand
GCGGCCCTTGCCGCTGCGCTGATCCCGTTGCCGGGCGGGTTCTTTGACATGGGCACCCGCGTCTCCCGCTTTCCGCAGGATTTCGATGCCCCCCGCCGCAAGGTGCGCCTGGCCCCGTTCTGCATCGCGGCCACGGCCTGCTCAAATGCCGACTATGCCCAGTTTGTCACCGCCACCGGATACCGCACCGTGGCCGAGCGTGAGGGCTGGTCCAGCGTCTTTCACCTTGGCCTGCCCGACCCGCAGCGCCACCCCCGCCATCCCCCCGGCCTGCCGTGGTGGCGCATGGTCGAGGGTGCCTTTTGGGCCGCCCCGGAAGGGCCGGGCAGTGATCTGGCGGGGCGGATGGATCACCCCGTCGTCCACGTCGCCTGGTTTGACGCGCTGGCCTATTGCACCTGGGCCGGTCTGTCCCTGCCGACTGAGGCGCAGTGGGAATTTGCGGCGCGCGGCGGTTTGGAACACCGCAAATTCCCTTGGGGAGATGCGCTGCACCCCGGCGGCGCGCATGCGATGAACATCTGGCAGGGCCGCTTTCCCGACATCAACAGCGCCGAGGATGGCCACGCCCTGACGGCCCCGGTTCGGGCCTTTGCGCCCAATGGGTATGGCCTGTACAACTGCTGTGGCAATGTCTGGGAATGGGTCAGCAACCGCTATGCCGACAGCCCGCCGGTGGGGCCGTTTCCCCTGCGCGATCCCATCGGCCCGGACCACGGCACCGCCCGAATTCAGCGTGGCGGATCGTACCTGTGCCATGACGCCTATTGCGATCGGTATCATGTGCATTCGCGGACGAGGAACGACCCGGATAGTTCGACGGGGCATGCCGGGTTTCGGGTGGCGGGGTGAAGGGCTTGCGTTTGCAAGTCTATCTCCCACCCCGATCCCGCCAGAGTTCGGGAGGATGAGGAAACGCACCGCGTTTCCCTGCCCGCTGCGATCAAGGTTCAGGTGGACAGGTTCAGCCAAGCCAATATAGGCAAGCGCCCGACCTGGAGGGCGAGAAGCGCCCTCCAAGGCGAGGGAGGGCGCTGGCCGGGGGCTTTTGGCCCCCGTACGGTTCGGTTGATAGGGTGTCGCGTGGCCTCGGCTAGGGCCTTGGCCAATGCAATGGATTGACCCGAAGACTACTCCGTATGGAAAACCTCGGTCATCGCGGCCCACCATTCGCCATCCTTGCGGGTGGCAAGGGGGGCCTGACAGGGCATGCAGATCTTCCACCAATCCTGCGTCACCGGGTCTGCCGCCATCTTGGCCATATCGGCATCGTAATCGACCCCGTGATATTCGAAATAAGCGAACATCAGGTTTTCGGGTTCCTTCACGAAAATCGAATAATTCCGGATGTTGCAGGCCGCGATCATTTTCAACACATCAGGCCAGACGGCGGCATGCAGACGGATGTATTCGGCCTTCATCTCTTCGTTCAGCCCAATGACTGATCCGTAACGCTTCATTCTATCCCCCCGGTTTCAGTGGCGCAGCACCCGCCCGAACACCGCCGACAGGGCAAATATCCCCGCCGCAGCGGCCACGATGGACGGACCTGCCGGGGTATCTTGCCACAGCGACAACCCCAAGCCAACCAGGGATGCGCCCACCCCGAACAGCACGGCCAGTGCCGCCATAGCCTCGGGCGTGCGCGACAGGGCACGGGCGGCGGCGGCGGGGATAATCAGCATCGCGGCAATCAGCAGCGCCCCCACCACCTTCAGCGCGACCGCCACCACCACGGCCAGCGCCAGCGTCAGGATCAGCCGTTCGTGGTCAGGGTTCACCCCGCTGGCAAAGGCCAGATCGGCATTCAGCGTCGCGGTCAGCAACTGTTGCCAGCGCCAGATCAGCAAGGCCAGAACCAGCGCCGATCCGCACCAGATGAAGCCAAGGTCGCTCCGCGTCACCGCCAGAATGTCACCAAACAGATAGGACGACAGGTCCGTGCGCGCCCCATGCACAAAGCTGACCGCGACCAGACCAATGGCCAACGCCGAATGCGCCAGCACGCCCAGCGTGGTGTCCATTGCCCAGCCCCGTGCCGCCAAAGTGGCCACCGTAAACGCCATGAGCAGCGCCACTGCCAAGGTGCCCAACCCCACCGGCAGATCAAACGCCAGCGCTAGCGCCACGCCCAGAATTGCGGCATGGGACGTGGCATCGCCGAAATAGGCCATCTTGCGCCAGACAACAAAGCTGCCCAAGGGCCCGGTCGCCAGCGACAGGCCCACCCCGGCCAAGGCGGCGCGCGTCAGAAAATCATCAAGCATGGTCATGTCCGTGGTGATGCCCCTCATGGCCGTGGCCCTCGTGGCTGTGGTCATGGTGGTGCTGGTACAGCGCCAGTGCCCCTTGGGTGCCCAGACCAAACAGCGCGCGGTATTCGGGCGCATTGGACACCACACGCGGCGTGCCTTCGCAGCAGATGTGATGGTTCAGGCAGATCACCCGGTCGCTGGCCGCCATGACTACATGCAGATCATGGCTGACCATCAGCACCCCCGCCCCGGTATCGCGCCGCACCTCGGCGATCAGGCGGTAGAACGCCGCCTCACCGGGTTGGTCGAGGCCCTGGGTGGGTTCATCCAGCACCAGAAGCTGGGGGCGCGACAGCAGGGCACGGGCCAACAGCACCCGCTGAAACTGCCCCCCCGACAGGCCCGCCATCTGCCGCCCGCCGATATCGTCCAGCCCCACCCGAACCAGTGCTGCTGCAGAATCGGCATCCGTCACACGCTTCGGCAAGGACAGAAAGCGTCGCACTGTCATGGGCAGACTGGCATCCACGGCCAGCCGCTGCGGCACATAGCCCAGCTGCAGCCCCGGGGCGCGGGCGACTGTACCCGATTTCACCGGCACAATCCCCAAAAGGGCGCGCAACAGGGTGGATTTGCCCGACCCGTTGGGGCCAAGGATCGTGACAATCTCGCCCTCGGTCAGGCCCATGGTCACATGGGACAGCACCTCAACCCCTTGCAGGTCAACAGAAATATCGCGCGCCTCAATCAGCATGGGCTGCTCCGGTGCAGGTGGGGCACAGACCCAGCGCCTCAATGGTCGAGCGTTCGATGGTGAAGTGCAGCGTATCGGCGGCCGCTTGCAGCGCCTCGCCCACGGCGGCGGCGGGGGCTTCGGCGACGGCGTGACAGGTGCGGCAGATCAGAAAAGCCGGGGCATGCGCCTCACCGGGGTGCATGCAGGCGGCAAAGGCGTTCAGGCGGCGGATGCGGTGGACCAGACCCTGCTCCTCAAGGAATTCAAGGGCGCGGTAGGCAACGGGGGGCTGGTTGGCAAAGCCATCCGCGACCAGCCGTTCCAGCACGTCATAGGCCCCCAGCGCACGGTGCGATTCGAGCAATATCTGCAGGGTGCGGCGGCGGACCGGGGTCAGGCGCTGCCCCACCTCGGCAAGACGCTGTTCGGCCAGGGCAAGCGTGCCGCCCGCGCAAGCGGCATGGTCATGCGGGGCAAAGGCGCTGTGATCGTGGGGCATGGCCGCTCCTGCGTTATAGTATAACATAAACATTGACATGTTATACTGTATCGCTATACGCCCCCTCATCCCTTTAGGAAAGGCTTTGCAGATGCGGATGGCTGCGATTTTGGCGGTGGTGATGGTCAGCCCAGCGGTGGCCGAGGTGCCGCGTGTGGTGACCGATTTTGGCCCAGTACAATCGCTGGTGATGGATGTGATGGGCGATCTGGGCACGCCGGTCATGCTGATGGAAGGCGGGGCCGATCCGCATGACTTTCAACTCCGCCCCTCGCAGGCGCAACAGTTGCAAGAGGCTGATCTGGTGATCTGGGTCGGACCCGAATTGACCCAGTCGCTGGGCGATGCACTGTCCTCTCTGGCTGAGGGGGCCGAGGTTCTGAGCCTGATGCACGATGGCGGCGGCACCCAGCGCCCGTTTGAGGCAGCCAAGGATCAGGCCCCAGACGACGAACACGCCCATGATGAAGCACAGGCGAAAGAGGACGAAGAAGTGCATGACCACGGGCACGACCATGGCGCGATTGACCCGCATGGCTGGCTCAGCCCCGTCAACGGCGCCGCCTGGGCTGGCAAGATTGCCCAGACCCTAGGCGCGCGCGACCCTGCCAATGCCGCAACCTATGCCGCCAATGCCGCAGCTCTCCAATCCCGCCTGACTGCGCTGGACAGCGACCTAAAGGCCGCGCTGACGCCGGTCAAGGACCGCCCCTTTGTCGTTTATCACGATGCCTTGGGCTATTTCACCGACCATTACGGGCTGACCGTGGTCGGGGCCATCGAACTCAGCGATGCCACACCGCCCTCGGCCGGACGGCTGGCCGAAATCCAGGCGCTGTTCGAACAATCGGGCGCGGTCTGCGTCTTTCCCGAGGCGGGCCGCGACCCAACCCTCATCGCATCGCTGACCGATGGTCTGCCGGTGCGCATCGGTGCGGCGCAGGATTTGGAATTCCTTGAACGCCAGCCCGGGAAGGGGCAGTACGAGGCGATGCTGCGCGATATCGGCACCTCGATTGCCAACTGCCTGACCCAAGGCTGAGGTGGGTCTACCCCCTTGACCATGCCCCCCCGTTCGGCCACCACTGGCGCGGAAAAACGGGGGGCCATCATGATAACACCATTCGGGACGACCGCAGACGGGGTCGATGTGCAAAAGATCACCATCAGCGACGGCGACCTGACGGCGTCCATCCTGACCAAAGGCGCAACGCTGCAATCGGTTCGGTTGGCCGGTGTAGCGCACGACCTGACCCTTGGGTCCGACAGACTGGCCGATTACGAAGGCAAGATGCGCCACCACGGCTCACTGGTGGCCCCGGTCGTCAACCGCTTTACCGGGGCACGCGCGCCCATTGGCGGCAAGACATTCCAGTTCGAGGCGAACCAGTCCGCCCGCCACACCCTGCACTTTGGCGCGATGGGCACGCAGCACAAGATCTGGGACGTGGCCGAAGTGACCGAGTCGTCTGTGACCCTGACCCTGACCCTGCCTGCGGGCGAGGGCAACATGCCGGGCAACCGGCCGGTGCGGGCGACATTTTCCATCGCGGACAACGCTTTGCATCTGGACGTGACCGCCACGACCGATGCGCTGACGCTGTTCAACGTGGCCAACCATTCCTATTGGAACATGGACGGGTCCGACACCTGGGCCGGGCATCAGATGCAGATTGCCGCGGACCGCTATCTGCCCGTCACCCCCGATTTCTGCCCCACGGGTGAGATTGCATCGGTACAAGGCACCCATTTCGACCTGCGCACCCTGCGCCCCATCGTGCCGGGCACCGACACCTATGACCACAATTTCTGCCTGTCAGATGCCGCAACGGCCCTGCGACCCGTGCTGACGCTGCGCGGCGCGTCAGGTGTCACCATGACCATCTCAACCACCGAGGCCGGGGTGCAGGTTTATGACGGCCGCGGATCGGCCCGCCCCGGTCGCGGGTTGTACGAGGGGTTGGCAATCGAGCCGCAGAATTGGCCCGACGCGCCCAACCATGCGGGCTTTCCGTCCATCGAATTGGCCCCGGGGCAGACCTATCACCACCAGACCCGCTGGCATTTCGCCAAGGGCTGAACCCTAGCCAAGCAGGGTTTCGCTGAACAGCGTTTGCAACCGGTGCCAATGCCGCGCCGCACCGGTTGCATCATGGACGCTGTGGTCTGGCACGGCCCAGCCATGCTTCATGCCAACATAGTTTTCCAAGATATGATCAACCTCAGCCTCACGCAGCGCCTGCGCCAGCAGCGCGCCCTGCTCGGGCGGAAAGCTTTGGTCGATGCCCGCCATGCCGACATAAACGCGGCCCCTGATGCGGCCCGCCGCCAGATGCGGGCTATCCGCCGCCCCCGAGGCGAGGTTGCCACCATGAAAGCTGGCCGCAGCGGAAATCCGGTCCGGCCAGGCCGCCGCCGCATTCAGCGCCCGCGCCCCGCCCATGCAATAGCCCACAGCACCAACCGGCCCCGTCACACCCTGCGCGGACAGCAGGTCCAGCACGGCCCCCGTATCGGCCACAGTCTGGGCTTGGGTCGTGGCCGTCATCATCCCGCGCAGGGCAGCGCCTTTGACCGGGTCGGCAAAAGTGGTCTTGGGGTCAAAGGGGCCATAGGCCCCAAGGCGGTAGTACAAATCCGGAAGGGCCACGATAAGCCCCCATGAGGCGATCCGTTCCGCCATCTGCACCAGTGCCGGGCGTGGGCCAAAGGCATCCATACACAGGATCACACCGCCCCGTGGGGTGCCATCGGGGCGGAACAGATACACCGTGGCGCGGCCATCTGCCGTCTGGATTTCGTGGATCATCGGGTCACCCTTGTATCTGCCTTAGCCATCAATCCCCGCCTGCCCGGCCCCTTGAAACCAGTCCACAATCGCCGCACGCTCTTGCGGCTCCATATAGCTCAGGTTCCCCGGCGGCATGGCATGGGTCAACCCGGCTTGCAGGTAAATCTGGCGGGCATGGGCGGCAATGTCGGTGGGGGTTTCCAGGACAACCCCCTTGGGCGCCCAATGGATGCCGTCATAGCCGGGTTCGCGGGCGTGGCACATGGCACAGCGGCCCTGCACGATGGCGGTCACATCCGCAAACCCCGGCGCAGCGGCATAGATCAGGCTGATGGGTGTCAACGCCGCCTCCTCGGGCGCGTGGCGCATGGGCGCGGTGGAGAGCCAAGCGATGATCAGGAACAACAGGGCCGTCCCAAACAGCGTCCAATGCGGGTTGCCCTTGCGGGCGTGGCGGGTGTTGAACCAATGCCGGATGGTGACCCCCATCAGGAACACCAAGCTGGCAATCAGCCAGTTGTATTCGGTGGCAAAGATCAGCGGATAGTGGTTGGACAACATCAAGAACACAACCGGCAGCGTCAGATAGTTGTTATGCGTGCTGCGCTGCTTGGCGATTTTGCCGTACTTCGGGTCAGGCTTGCGGCCGGCAATCAGGTCGGCCACCACAATCCGCTGGTTGGGCATGATGGTGAAGAACACGTTGCCCGACATGATCGTGGCGGTGAAGGCGCCCAGATGCAGCATCGCCGCCCGGCCGGAAAACACGTTCACATATAACAGCGCCATGCCGACCAGAATGATGTAAAGGCCGATCATCAGCCGCGTCGGCTCATCCCCAAAGCGGCTTTTGCAGATCTGGTCATAGACAACCCAGCCAAAAGCCAGTGAGGCCAGCGAGATGCCAACGGCCTGCCAAACCGTCAGGTCCATCACCTCGGGGTCGATCAGAAAGAACTCGGCCCCCATGTAATAGACCAGCACCAGCATCACGAAACCGGACAGCCAGGTAGAATAGCTTTCCCATTTGAACCAGGTCAGATGGTCGGGCATCGCCGCCGGGGCGACCAGATATTTCTGGATGTGATAAAACCCACCGCCGTGAACCTGCCACTCCTCGCCATCGGCACCAGAGGCCAGATTGCGGTCGCGGTTCAAACCCAGGTCCAGCGCGATGAAATAGAAACTGGACCCGATCCAGGCTATGGCCACCACCACATGCACCCAGCGGGCCGCGATCATCACCCAGTCCCACAGGACAACCCAGTCATACATGGCGCGCTCCTTTTGACGTCAGGGTATACCGGGGGGCACTTGTCTGTTAATCCTGTAAATCACCGATCACTTTCAAAAATCGCGCGAAGCCTGAATGTCCTATGTTGCCAACTTGCAAATGTTCGTCCGTGTCTATGAACTCAGCGGAATGAGTGCGGCTGCGCGGGATCAGCGCACCTCGCCCGCAGTCGCATCCGCCCGGATTTCGGAACTGGAAAAACATCTGGGCGTGCGCCTGTTCAACCGCACAACCCGCAGCCTGCAACCGACCGAGAATGGGCGGCTGTTTTATGAGGGGGCACGGCAGGTTCTGGCGGCGATTGACGAGGCCGAGGCTGCCGTGATGGAAACCGCGCAGAACCCGCGGGGGGTGGTGTTTGTGGCGGCCCCCTTGGGGATCGGGCGGCGATTCATCGCGCCCCATGTGCCCGCGTTCAAGGATATGTATCCGCAAATCGACGTGCGTCTGCGCCTGTCTGACCGGGTGATCGACCTGACGGCCGAGGGGTTGGACGTGGCGTTTCATTTAGGCATTCTGGAGGATTCGGCGCTGAAGGTCCGCCTGATCGCCGATTGCCCCCGCCTTCTTTGCGCCGCCCCCGCATACATCGCCCGGCGCGGCATGCCGGTGGATGGGGCGGCCCTGGTGCGCGACCGGCACGATTGCCTGAACCTGCGGTTTCCGGGCGCGCGTGAGTTTCAATGGACCCTGCTCACCCCCGATGGCCCCCAGCGCCATGAAATCACCGGGCCATTCGAATCCGATGATGGCGAGGTGCTGACAGGTTGGGCGCTGGACGGACATGGCGTGGTCCTGAAAACCCGGTTCGAGGTGGCCGATCACCTGCGTCAGGGCCGCCTAGTACCCGTCGCAGTGGCCACGCCCCCTCTGCCCGCACAACTGTCACTTCTGTCGCAACACCGCAGCGCCAAGGACAGCAAGGTACGCCTGTTCACCGATTTCATGATCGCCCGCATCCGCGAGGAGATCCGCCGCGCCACCGACCCCGACGCCTGAACGCAAGATGGGCAGATTGCCCATCCTACAAGGTGGGCGT
>CAMDHB010000132.1 GCA_945897655.1 Pseudorhodobacter antarcticus | reverse complement strand
CGTCACGGTCATCTTCATCGTCGCGGTCGTCATCGCGGTCATCCTTGCGATCTTCGCGGTCATCGGCGCGGTCGTCGCGATCATCGTCGCGGTCGTCGATGGCGTCGTCGCGATCGTCATCCTCGTCGTCGTTCAGGTCATCATCGCTGTCGTCATTGCTGTCGTCGTCGTCCAGGAAATCACCATCCTCGCTGGAAATCTCGACGCCGGTGCCACGTTCATCACGGCTGGCGCGTTCGGATTCCTGCTTCAGGATTGCGCCGGTGGCGGCGTCATAGATCACTTCGACCTTGACCGAGCCTTTGACGGCTTCGACCTTGATCTGGGTCAGGCCGGTCTTGACCTCGATCCGGGTGTAGCCTTTGGCCTGATAGGCGGCGATCAGGTCGTCTGCGGTCATTGCCGACAGAGACATGGTGGCCGACAGAAGGATTGCGGAGGAAAGAAGCATCAAGCGTTTCATTTCAGTTTCCTTTGTTGCGCGGCCCGACGGGCGGGATGCCCTGTCCGCCCGACCCGAGCCCTGGTCAACCTTTGTTCAGTCACGCCGGGCGGGACGACCCGGCGGGGGAAAACTGACAAGGCCGACCAGCAACAGACGTGGTTTGGGACAACGCAGCGCATTCAGGGATCTAAGGGACAAATTCTGAACGCGGTGTGTCTGTTGCAGGCTCGGGTCGTTTGGATCGTGTGCCGCATTGCTGCGATGGACCGACCATTGCCCGGCAAATCGGGGGACGAAATTGATCTGGGGTTTAAAGCGGCGCGCCTAAACTCGCTGCCGGAGCCTATAAACCTCAGTTTAGGGCCTTTTTCCCATCGGGCATGAGAAAAATGGGGCTGGCGGGCGCCGCGGGGCCGGAAACCGTGTTCAGTCGGCCTGCTGGGCGAATCGGCGGACCTTTTCGCCCGGTTGGCCCGAATCTTCCCGGTCTGTCCCCATCAGATCTTCGATAAATAGACTGAGGAGTTGGGGCCGCCCCGAGACCTGGGCCTTGCGATATATGGCGGCAGTTTGCGCCTTGACCGTGCCTTCGCTGGTTTCGCGCAGCCGAGCGATGTCTTGCACCGTCAGACCCTTGATAGCGAACAGCGCTACATCACGTTCTGCTGCCGTCAGGCCCCATTCATCGAATCGGGCATTCAGCAAATCATTGAAAGCGCCCGATGCCCGTTCAAGCCGGGCCTCGGCACGGCGAAGGTCGCCAAAGGCACGCCAGACCAAAGCTGAACCAAAAGCCAGACCCAGAAGCAGGCCGACAAGCGCCCCCACCTCCAAGAACTCACGCGTGGTCCAGGACAGCGGGCCGGGATAATAGCCTGTGACGGACAGCAGGATGTCGGATGAAAACAAGACAGCGCACATCGCCTGCGCCACAAGCAAGACGAGATAGGCCCCTGCGCGTGTCACGGTGCACCCGCTTCCATCTGAAGGATGCTTTCGGGCAAGACCAACTCGATCGGGCCAGTTTCGGTGCCCAATTCATCCTTCGGGGCCTCAAACACGCTGTCAAAGACGTCAACAAACATTTCGGCGAAGCTGTCGGTTTCCTCCGGTCCCTGTCTGTGATCTTCCACAATGGCGGAGGTTTCGTTGACAGTCTCGGTGCCGCTGCCCAGGCGAACACCGTCATCGCCCGGACCTTCTGACGCCGAGAAATTGCGCGGTGCCTCGGTTTCCAAGGGAACGCTGGACGGCAGCGACAAAGGCTCGACAATCGGGGGCGACGACTTGTGGTTCAGCGTCACGGCATAATCGCGCAGGATTTCCCCGGTGCCCGGGTTAACCACGATTTCACGGTAAAACTTGTCATTCTCGGCCACGATCCGCAATCTGCCGAGGAAGGTATAGCCCTGTTCCAGAATCACATAGCCTTGCTCAGCCAGCTTTTCGAGTATCTGTTGTTCAACAGTACGCGCCAGAACTGGCAAAGCCAGACCAACGAGCGCTGTTACAAGCAACAATAACTTCCGCATCAACGTCCTCTCGTCCCAGGGGGCGTGTCTTATCCTTTAGTATAAACTACCGGAATTGAACGATTTGCAAGAAATGATGGCACCGGCTGGTTGGACAGCCGGTGCCACAGGTCCGTGAAGGCCGATTTACTGACCCGAAGTGTTCTGCCACTCGCAAAGCCATGGCAATTGCGGGTAAAGAGCAAGACACTCGGCCGCAGTGCTTGGGGTGAAAGACGCAACGCGTGACCGCCGTGAACTTTTGCTTGGGGCCGTCTCCGAGTCGGTGACCAATGGGCCACCAGCATTCATCTGATAGATCTCGACCGGCAGATCCCGGCATTCAGGGCAATCTTCGGGGCGAGGGCCTTCCAGAAAATACCACACGATGTCACCATCGTCGGTATAGCCGCCGTCATAGGTATAGCTGCCGTCGCCGGGCACGCAGTCCACGCCAATACACAGACCGTCATCAATCACGATGATCCCGTCACCCTCGTCCCAGACCCAGTCGTCATCCGAACTGTCGTCATCTGAGCCGTCTTCACCAGACCCTACGTCATCAGGCAATACGCCAACATCATCATTTTCCAAGAAGGGATCAATTATGATGACGGGCCACAGTTCGTCTTTCGGGTCCAACTCGCCCACGGCAATGCCCTCAAAGTCACCGCTCGTATCATCACCGTCCAGGGCTGGATCGTCGCCAACCTCATCAGCCACCGACTCCGGTCCATGAACCAAGAAATCAACGCCGTCTTCGTTCGCATCCTGCGCGAAGGCTGCCGATGACAGCAACAATACTGCGATGACCGAAAGTCCTGCCCGCATCGATCGGCCGTTCATGTTAGCACTCACCATCGTCGCTTAAACCCCATTCGATTTGTTCCAGCCCGAAGGATACTCGTTACGCCGAATCACAATCGGTGCATTGATCATCGGCGAAACGGGATCAACGATCCATCCGCCATTCGTTTGCGTCAACCGCATCCTGAGCTCTCAGTAAGCCTAAACCTTCGTTTATGCAATAAACCATTCGAGAATTCAGTGTGTTGCGATGCACCCCCCGGCGTACCGATTTGGAACGCGGAGGGCTGCAGGGTCGAGGACGTCAGACCTTCATGTCAAAGCCCAGATGCTTGGCCACGGTGAAGATGTCCTTGTCGCCGCGACCGCACATGTTCATCACGATGATATGCTCGGGCGGCAGTTTCGGAGCGATCTTCATCACATGGGCCAGGGCGTGGCTGGGTTCCAGCGCGGGGATGATGCCCTCAAGCCGGCAGGACAGTTGGAACGCTTCCAGCGCCTCGGCATCGGTGATCGAGACGTACTGAGCGCGGCCCATGTCGTGCAGCCAGGAATGTTCAGGGCCGATGCCGGGGTAATCAAGCCCCGCAGAAATGCTGAAGCCTTCCAGGATCTGGCCATCGGGGTCTTGCAGCAGATAGGTCCGGTTGCCATGCAACACACCCGGGCGGCCGCCGGTGAGCGAGGCGCAATGCTGCATGCGGTCGTCCACGCCTTTGCCGCCTGCTTCCACGCCGATGATGTTGACGGACGGGTCATCAAGGAAGGGATAGAACAGTCCCATCGCGTTCGAACCACCACCGATGGCGGCGATGATGGTGTCGGGCAGACGGCCCTCACCCTCCTGTTCGGCCAGTTGCCAGCGCACCTCTTTACCGATGATCGACTGGAAATCACGGACCATTGCGGGATAGGGGTGGGGGCCCGCGACCGTTCCGATGCAATAGAAGGTATCGCGCACGTTGGTGACCCAATCGCGCAGGGCGTCGTTCATGGCGTCTTTCAGCGTGCCACGGCCTGAGGTGACGGGGATGACTTCGGCCCCCAGAAGGCGCATGCGGAAGACGTTGGGGGCCTGCCGTTCGACATCATGCGCGCCCATATAGACCACGCATTTCAGCCCGAACTTGGCGCAAACCGTCGCTGTGGCCACGCCATGCTGGCCCGCGCCGGTTTCCGCGATGATCCGGGTTTTGCCCATGCGGCGGGCCAGAATGATCTGACCCAGCACATTGTTGATCTTGTGCGCGCCGGTGTGGTTCAACTCATCCCGCTTCATGTAGATCTTGGCGCCGCCCAGATGGGTGGTCAGGCGTTCGCAGAAATAAAGCGGGCTGGGGCGGCCAACGTAGTGCTTCCACAGCCAGTCCATCTCGGCCCAGAAGGTGGGGTCGGTCTTGGCGAATTCGTAGCGTTCCTCAAGATCAAGGATCAGCGGCATCAGGGTTTCGGACACAAAACGCCCGCCGAACTGGCCAAAACGGCCCTGTTCATCGGGACCGGTCATAAAGCTGTTGGGATTGTCCTTGGCCATGTCGCGCCCTCCTGATCTGACCCAAGGGGTGTAGCGCCGCTTTGGGGGCAAGGAAAGGGGGAAGGTGATGGAAAGGCAAAGGGCCAGGATGTCGAGCATTGGCCTTTGTATCATCATTTCATGAGGTTAACCGATTTGACGGGCCTGAAATCTTTGTCCCAACTCGGCGCGGCGGCAGGTTCAGCCTTCGATGGTGATCAACTCGCCCGTATCGATCCCGCGCAGCAGCCCCCGGCCAACGGGGCCCAAGAACAAGCGCAGCCGCTGCTTTTCGCCCCCCAAACGTTCGGCCAAGCGGGAAAAGCCGCTTTTCTTTGGCTTCAGCATGGTATTGTGACCGGTCAGATGGGCAGTAAACAGCGTGGTTGCACCGGCCAAGGCGCACAGATCGACGATGGCGTTCGTGGCAACGCGGCGCCGCACCGCGGCCCCATGGGATTTGGCCGAGATGTGCAAAGGCTTGCCGTCGTCGAAGGCGGGCACGGTCAGGCGGTGGACCCGGGTGGCCGGCAACCCCTCGCGGACCTGGTCAAAGGCCGTGGCATCGTCGCTGCAGACCAGCAGGTCACGTCCTGTCACCTTATCGCGCATGGCATGCACCACGCTGGCAATGTCGGTCCGGTAATCAGTGTTGCGCAGGTGCAATGCGGCATAGCCGGCGGGCAAGCCCTCGATCGCGCTGCGCACACGGGTGGCAAGGCTGGGCACGAGGCTCAGATGTTTGAGCGCACGATAGGATTGAGTGGACCCGCCCCATTGCTGGCGCAACAGCAGGCGTTGGGGATAATCCTGTTCGGGATCAAAGCGCAGCGGTGCCATAGTTTCGGAATCGACCAAATTGGAAGTCGCACGCTGGTTAGGGTCCGGGTGGCCAATGCGGTTGAGGGTGAAAATCCGGCCAAACACCTCGGGCGGGTAGCAGTCCAGGCTTTCCAGGTTGGGCAGTTCGGGCGAAGTCATGTGAAAAATGTGCTGATCGCCCTTCATCTGGAAGTAGTCACCAAATTCGGTCAGCACCCCTGCCGATAACCGGCCATCTACCACCAGAATCCGGCCCGTGCGTTCAGCATATTCACGGCATATTTCAAACTGGCAGAGCGTGTCGTTCAGCCCCGACACCGGGCGGCACAGGACATAGCGTTTTTCAGTCATCCTGTACCCCGACCGCAGCGGTGAAATCCCTGATCCGGACCGGGTCCTTGACCCCTGGCGCGGATTCAACCCCCGAAGACACATCGACCTGCCGCGCGCCCGTCAGGCGCACCGCCTCGGCCACGTTCTGCGGCGTCAGGCCGCCCGCCAGCATCCAGGGGCGCAGCCAGCGGCGCTGGGCGACCAGACGCCAGTCAAAGGGCACGCCGTTGCCGCCGGGCAGAACGGCCCCCTTGGGGGCCTTGGTATCGATCATGATCATGTCGGCAGCGGTCGAAAACTCCAGCAGGTCGGCCAGATCGCCCTCATCGCGCACGCCCAGCACCTTCATCACAGGCAAGCCATAGCGGGCGCGCACCTCGGCCACGCGGGCGGGCGTCTCGTGGCCATGCAGTTGCAAAATGTCCAGCGGCATCGCCTCGACAATCGCGTCAAGGGTCGCGTCATCCGCATCCACGGTCAGCGCCACCTTGGCCAGCCCGACGGGGGCGGCAAGGGCCAGTTCGCGCCCCAAGGCCAGGCTTACATAGCGGGGCGAGGGCGGAAAGAAGTTCAGACCGAAATAGGCTGCCCCTGCATCGGCCACGGCCTGCACTTCGGCCACGGTCCGCAAACCGCAGATCTTGACACGAACAGCGTCCATCATGGCGCTTTCGGCTTTGCGAGGATCGCCAGCACCTCGTCATCGGGCAGCGAGGTCTGGTCCTTTAGCGTGGCCAGTTCGCGTTCCAGTTTGCTGACCTCGCGGGTTTTGGTGTTGGCGGTGCGGCGGTGCTTGTATTCGCGCAGCCATTCCCAGACGAAACCCACCATCAGACCAAGGATGATGCCAAAGAACAGCACCAGAAACACCGGCACTTCGATCTGGAAATCAATCTGCAAAAGGGTTGCAAAGGCGTCCGGCAGCAGGTGCAGCGTCACCGGCGTGAGGTTGGCCGAAGCGATGACCAGCAAGACAATCGTCAAAACGGCAATAAACAGATAGCGCAAGGCGCGGGTCATGGGCGTTTGCCTTTGGAAAAGGGTTCACCGCAATATCGGCCCTCGCGGCGGAACACGCAAGCGCCTGCAGTGTGACCTACTTTTCGTTCAGCCGGTCGCGCAGCAATTTGCCGGTCTTGAAGAAGGGCACCTTCTTGTCATCGACCTGAACCGCCTCGCCAGTGCGGGGATTGCGGCCCACACGGGCATCGCGGGCCTTTACCGAAAACGCGCCAAAGCCGCGCAGTTCGACACGGTCGCCCTTGGCAAGGGCCTCGATAATCTCGTCAAACACGGTACTCACGATCTTTTCGACGTGCTTTTGTGTCAAGTGCGGGTTTTCATCCGCTATCTTCTGGATCAGTTCCGAACGGATCATCGCAGCTATCCCCCTTTGTGGTCGCCCGTCCCTGTCCCGGTCCGTTCCCGCGCCACCTGTTCAAATATGGGACGACTATAGGCAATATTCCGCCCTGCACAAATGAAATTGATCTGCAAAAACAGCCTCAAACGCAAAAGGCCCCACCTTGCGGCGGGGCCTTCTGTTACCGCGAACAGCTTTCTTAGCTGCGGTCGCCTTTCAGCGCTGCACCCAGGATGTCGCCAAGCGACGCGCCCGAATCGGAGGAGCCATACTGTTCGACGGCTTCTTTCTCTTCGGCGATCTCGCGCGCCTTGATCGACAGACCCAGTTTGCGGGTCTTGGGGTCGATGTTGGTGACGCGAACGTCGATGTGGTCGCCCACCTGGAAACGCTCGGGGCGCTGGTCGGCGCGGTCACGCGACAGGTCCGAACGGCGGATGAACGACTTGGTGCCGTTGTAATCCACTTCCACGCCGCCTTCTTCGATGGCCGAAACGGTGACGGTGATGATACCGCCGCGCTTTACGCCATCTACAGCGTCGGTGAAGGTGTCATCGCCCAGGGCTTTGACGGAGAGGGAGATACGCTCTTTCTCGACATCCACTTCGGTGACGGCGGCCTTGACCGTGTCGCCCTTGCGGTAGTTCTGAATGACATCCTCGCCGCGCTGATCCCAGGACAGGTCAGACAGGTGGACCATGCCGTCGATGTCATTGTCGAGGCCGACGAACAGACCGAATTCGGTGATGTTCTTGACTTCGCCTTCAATCGCGGTGCCGACCGGGTGGGTTTCCGCAAAAACTTCCCACGGGTTGCGCTGGGTCTGCTTGAGGCCAAGCGAAACGCGACGCTTGGCGCTGTCAATCTCCAGCACCATGACTTCGACTTCCTGAGAGGTCGAGACGATCTTGCCGGGATGGACGTTCTTCTTGGTCCAGGACATTTCGGACACGTGAACCAGGCCCTCAACGCCCGCTTCCAGCTCCACAAAGGCGCCGTAGTCGGTGATGTTGGTGACGCGGCCCTTGTGGACGGTGCCGATGGCATAGTCCTTCTCAACAGCATCCCACGGGTCGGATTGCAGCTGCTTCATGCCCAAGGAGATGCGGTGGGTTTCCTTGTTGATCTTGATGACCTGCACTTTGACAGTCTCACCAATGGCAAGGATTTCCGACGGGTGGTTGACGCGGCGCCAGGCCATGTCGGTGACGTGCAGCAGGCCGTCAACGCCGCCCAGATCAACGAACGCACCGTATTCGGTGATGTTTTTCACAACGCCGTCAACAGTTTGGCCTTCGGTCAGGTTGCCGATAACCTCGGCACGCTGTTCGGCACGCGACTCTTCCAGAATGGCGCGGCGCGACACAACGATGTTGCCACGGCGACGGTCCATTTTCAGGATCTGGAAGGGCTGCTTCATGCCCATCAGCGGGCCAGCATCACGCACGGGGCGCACATCAACCTGAGAGCCGGGCAAGAAGGCCACAGCGCCGCCCAGATCGACGGTAAAGCCGCCTTTGACACGACCAAAGATCGCACCATCGACGCGGGTCTCGGTGGCGTATGCTTTTTCCAGACGGTCCCAGGCTTCTTCGCGGCGAGCTTTCTCGCGGCTGATCTGGGCTTCGCCACGGGCATTCTCGACACGGTCGAGGTAAACTTCGACTTCGTCACCGACCTTGATGGTGGGTGCTTCGCCGGGGTTCGCGAATTCCTTGATGTCGATGCGGCCTTCCATCTTGTAGCCGACATCGATGATGGCCTGGCCCGCTTCGATCGCGATAACCCGGCCTTTGACAACGGTGCCCTCTTCGGGCGTGTCAATTTCGAAGCTTTCCTT
>CAMDHB010000131.1 GCA_945897655.1 Pseudorhodobacter antarcticus | reverse complement strand
GGAACAGGTGACCGGATGCTCCGGATTACGCAAACGTCTATCCGCCTTCAGCCAATCCACCGCAGCACTGCGTCGCGCACGCTGACGATCTGCGGCATCCCCCAACATTGTTTGTCTAGCGAGAAACCAAGTTCGCCTCGCCCAGACTGCGCGACGATCCATAGGGCAACTGCACGCAGTCCGCGGTGCTCAGCCGTCCTTCAGGGCGACCCTCACCCTGAACCCCGGGCAAGCCTTGGGCGCATAATCGTTGTGCCCAAACACCTTCCGGATCGTCGATCGGCCCTTGAGTTCCGCGATCAACAGCTTGACGACAAAAGCCTGCGCGCCGCTGAAGTGCTTCTCAAACAGATCGTCCGCCTTCGCACTGTATCCACCAAGAAGACAGATCCCGATGGTTCCGCGATTGTGCCCTTCGACATGCGCCCCGATTTCTGTTTCGCTCCGCCCGGGTGCAACAGTGCCATCGCGATCAATCACCCAGTGATAGCCGATGTCCCGCCAGCCGCGTCCCTGGACGTGCCAGCGTCGGACCTCGGCAACTTTCTCGATGAGGGGGTGCCCGGCCATCCATTCTGGACGTGTGCCTGCGCAGTGCAGGATGATCTCGGTGACTGGGTAACGGGCGGTGCCTTGGTAGATCATGGCATGTCCTTTCGATGAAGATGGGTCAGACGCAGACGACGAAGAGGAAGCCGACCATGACAGCGACGCCCCAGAACAGGGCCTCGCGGCGGAGGTGGCGAAAGCGGTCAGCTGCGGCGACAGAAACTGTGTGTTGGCGGGCAGATCGGCGATGATCTCATACTCGAGTATCGAGTCTGAGACCTCGTCGACCACCCGCACAAAGATAGAATTGCCATTCCAACGCGCCACGATGAGCAGCGTCAGCATGCCGCTTGGCGCGATCGCGAAACTCGCCCCCATGTCGGTCAGGGTCGGTGCGCGAATGACGACAATGCACCCGCGGGGTTGGCATCACAGCGGGCACCTCACCGCCCCCGTTTGTCAGCGACCGACCAAACCACCGACCCGAGCGTCAAAAGCGCACCGATGACAGGCTCCACATCGGACGCCTGAACATAGCCCTTGGCGACCAGCGCGGTGCCCGCAACGGTCAGGATTTGGCGGATGAGAGTTGATCAACGCGAATAGAAACTTCTAGCTGAATCGGCGCTTTATCTATGTCGACAACAAAAATACTAATTGACGACTCGGCGAATTCAATGTTCTCATAGCTTCATGAATTGCCCGGTTCTCAGCTCATATGATCTTGTTGTTGTAGGCACTGGCGCAGCCGGGCTGATGGCGGCCCTGACGGCGCTCGACCGGGGGGCACAGGTCTGTATCGTTGAAGCTGATCATTGGATCGGTGGCGCGACGGCCTTATCCGAAGGGATGATCTGGGTGCCGAACAACCCCGAGGCGCTGGCCTTGCCCGACGCTGCGGCACCCGAGACGGAAGCGGCGGCAGCCTTGGCCTATCTGCGGGCCACAGCGGGAAACTTCTTTGATGCGGCGCGGGCGGCGAGTTGCATCGCCCAAGCACCCAATGCCTTGGCCCTAGCCGAAAGGCTTGCGGGACTGCGCTTTGCTTTGAACCACTACTCGCGCGATTATTATCCTGATGCCGAAGGTGCCACCTTGGGCCGCCGCGCGCTGAACCCGCTGCCCGCTTCGATGCGGAGGATGGACCGGTCGCTGTTCGCCCGGTTGCGCCGGCCGCGTGGCACGATGATGGTGCTGAAGGGCCTGTCAATCGCCTCGCAGGATGCGGGGGACTATCTGAACTTCGGCCGCAGCCCGGCGGCTATCCTGCGCGTTACGGGCCATGTTCTGCGCTATCTGGCTGACCTACTGTCAGGTTGGCCGCGCGGCACAAGGCTGGCCAATGGCAATGTCATCGTGGCGCAACTGGCCGTGGCGGTCAGGCAAAGGGGTGGCGTTATTCTGACCGAATGGCCGGTGGAACGGATGTTGCGAGAAGGGGGAAAGGTTGTTGGCATCGCCAGCCAGCGCGGGCAAATCAGGGCGAAACAGGGCGTGATCCTGACGTCCGGCGGTTTCAACGCCAACCATGAGGCACGCAAAGCGCTGGTGGGCGCCCATCACCATGTCGCAATCCCGGCCAAAAGCGCAATCCAGCCACTGGACGACTTGGTTGCTGGAACCGGCGCTGCACTTGCCCGCGATGTCTCGCAGCCCGTGCTTTGGGCGCCAGCCTCGGTGGTTCCGGCCTCGGTTGGACGGTCGGGGGCCTGGCCGCATTTCGGGGACCGGGCCAAGCCCGGGGTGATCTGCCTTGGCCCCGATGGCAAGCGGTTCGCCAATGAGGCGCAGGTGTATCACGACTTCGTCCCCGCAATGATCACCGCGACCGGCACCCATCCCGAGGGTGCCCATTGCTGGATCGTAACCAACCACCGTGCGCTGCGCCGCTATGGACTGGGGCCGATCGGGCCTTTCCCAGTGCGCCTTGGCCCCTACCTGCGTGCGGGCTACCTCAAGCGGGGTCGCACACCGGCCGATCTGGCCCGGACCATCGGCCTGCCGCCCGCGGCGGTTCAAGACAGTATCACGCGGTTCAATGCCTTTGCCCGGGAGGGTAGGGACGCCGACTTCGGGCGCGGCGACAGCGCCTATGACCGGGGCAATGGCGACGCCACCCATGCGCCCAACCCGACATTGGGGGCGCTGGAGCAAGGACCGTTCTACGCCATCCGCCTTGTGCCCGGTGATATCGGGAGCTTTGTCGGGCTGAGGGTGGATGAGAATGCCCGCGTTCTGGATGCAAAAGGGGCTATGGTGCCGGGGCTTTGGGCCGCAGGCAGCGCCGCCGCACCGTTGACAGGGGGAACCTATCCGGCAGCGGGATTGACCATCGGACAGGCCATGACCTTTGGCTATGTCGCAGCTTTGGACGCCTGCGCCGCACCGGTTGAGACGAGGGCAGCCGAATGACTCCTGTGCCCGGTTTTCCCCATGATCTTTTCCAAGGCAAGCAAGTCGTCGTCACCGGCGCTGCCGGGGGCATAGGCCGTGCCATCGCGGCCGCTTTCGCGGCATGTGGTGCTGAACTGGTCAGGATCGACCGCCCCGAAGCCATCCCCACCGAAGAACAGGGCTGGATCGGCTGCAATCTTGCCGACCGCAAGTCGCTGCAGGACGCCGCGGCCCGCATCACGGGTCCTGTGGCTGCACTTGTCAACTGTGCTGGCGTGTTTCGCCGGATGCCGCTGACCGAGGCGGAAGCCGAGGCCGAATGGGACAGGACGCTGGCCATCAACCTGACCGCGCCCTTTCTTCTGACCCGCGCCTTGGTGGGGCAACTGGCAGGCGGAGCTGTCGTCAATATCACCTCGGTCCGGGCCGAAACCTCGGCCGAGCGCGCCTCGGCCTATACCGTGTCGAAAGGTGGGCTTGCGGCCCTGACTCTGGCATTGGCCGACGAGTTGGCCCCGTTGGGCATCCGCGCCAATGCGGTGGCCCCCGGCGATGTCGACACAGCGATGGGCCATACGGACGCGGATATCACCGCCAAGCTTTTCGCCCGTACGCCCCTGAAACGCATGGCCCGCCCTGAAGAGGTTGCCGCGGCCTGTGTCTATCTGGCCTCGCCCCTTGCATCGCATGTCACCGGCGCGACCCTGCGCGTCGATGGCGGATTTCTTGCCGTTTGAACCACCAAAAGACTGCTGGACCAACAGCGGCGCCGTCCAATCCAACCCAAGGAGGAAAACATGAACAGAAGACTTTTCGGCCTGATTGTCGCCAGTGTCGTGGCGCTCGGTTCGATGGCGCAGACCGCCATCGCCCGGTCGCTGGAAGACATCATTGCCAGCGGCGTGCTGCGCGTGGGCACCTATGCGGACCAACCGCCTATGGCCTCGCTGAACAACGCCGGCGAGTATGAAGGCTTCGACATCGAAGTTGCAAACCACATCGCCGGGATCATGAAGGTGTCGGTGGAAATCGTGCCGCTGACCACGGCGCAGCGCATTCCCTTCCTGCAGTCCGGCCAGATCGACATCTCGCTGGGCGCGCTGACCCGCACGCCGGAGCGCGCCTTGCTGGTCGATTACACAATTCCGCTCCATTCGGAATCGGTGCTGGTCCTGACGACGGAAGGCAATGCCATAACTACCTGGCGCGACCTGAACGATCCGTCCCAGACGCTCGCCTCGGGGCGCGGCTACTGGACGACCGACATGGTCAAGGCTGAACTGCCCAACGCCAAGCAAGACCTGTACGACGCCCCCGCCGATCAGGTTCGCGCCGTTGCTCAGGGCCGCGCCACGGCCGTCGTGGACATTATCGACACGATGATGGCCTTCACGACGCCGTATCCGGATGTGAAATGGAAAGTCATCGAGTCCGAGATCTACTCGGCCTGGTGTGCCATCGGAGTTCCGCGTGGCGAAGAGGGGCTGAAGAACTTCCTGAACGTCGTGATCTACGACATGCACAAGTCGGGCAAGACCCAAGAGTACTGGGCCAAGTGGTATGGCGCGCCGAACCCCAAGCCGGTTCCGCTTGACCCCGTGTTCTGATTACTGGAACCGGGCGCAAAGACCGGCGCCCGGTTCACCTTTCCGGTGGTAAGCCATGAATTACAGCCTGCAATTCGGCCAGATCGCTGCGGATGTGCCCTACATCCTGTCAGGCGCATGGCCAACGCTGTGGATCACTTTCGTGACCTTCTTCGCCGCCGCCGTTCTGGGCCTGTTCATCGCCATGGCGCGTCTGAAAGGGGGGCCGTTGGCCTCGCGGCTGGCCGGGATCTGGGTCACGCTGACCACCAACTCGCCTCTTTTCGTGGTGCTGTTCTTTCTGTTCAACGGCCTTCCCAACTGGGGCATCCTTCTGTCGCCCATCGCGGCCACTTTGATCGCCTTCATCGCCATTTCGTCGGGTTATCTGGCCGAAATTCAGCGCGGCGGCATCCAGTCCGTCCGCCAGGCCGAACTTGACGCCGCTGAGACACTAGGGATGAGCCGCTTGCAGATCCTGCGCTTTGTCATCGCGCCGCATGTCATCAAGACTACCTATCCGGCACTGTCCAATTTCTTCATCTTCACCATGCTTGGCACGTCCATGGCATCGCTGGTGGGGGTCAACGAACTGACCGGCCGTGCCATCGAAGTTTCTTCACGCACCTTCCGCTCGATCGAGGTTTTCAGCTTGGTCGCGGTTACCTATGTGGTCCTGTCGCTATTCGCGAGTGCTGCCTTGGCGCTGGTGGGCCGGTGGCTTTTCCGGGTGAATGCGAGGATGATCTGATGATCGACCACATGTCCGCCCTCTTCACCCTTGGGAACATGCAATTCCTGTTGCGCGGCGCGGGAATGACGCTGCTTTTGACGGTGATCGGCTGCACGGCCGGTCTAATCGGCGGGTTTCTTTTGGCTTATGCCCGCGGCAGCAAGGGAACTCCTACGGCACCGCTGCGCTGGGGTGCTACTGCCTTTGTCGAAATCTTTCGCCGCATCCCGTTTCTGGTGACGCTGTTCCTCGTGCTTTACACTGCCCAGATGATCGTGCCGCGTGCGCCGTTGTTCTGGGTGGCAGTGGTGTCTATCTGCCTGCTTTGCTCGGCCTATATGGCCGAGATCGTCAGGTCCGGGATGGAAAGCGTGCCTGCGCCCCAGATCGAAGCGGCCGAGGTGATGAACTTCTCGCGTTGGCGCATTACCTGGATGATCGTCCTGCCCCAAGCCTGGAAGGTCATTCTGCCTTCGGCCGTGTCCTACATGGTGATGTTCGTCAAGGATACGGCCCTTGCCAGTCAGGCGGGGGTGTTCGAACTGATGTTCGCAGGAAAGGCGCTGGCGAACCGGGGGCTGGACCCTTTCCTGGTCTTTGCCACCGTCCTTTTCGCCTATTTCGTGATTTCTTGGCCGCTTGCCCGCTTTGGAAGGTGGCTTGAGGCGCGACTGGCGCGCCGAACCCATGAAGGAGACAGACGATGATCAAGGTGATGTGGTTTCTGAAACGCGCGCCGCACCTGAGCCAGGCCGAATTCGCCGACTGGTGGCTGAACCATCACGCCAAGGACATCGCCGCCGATCAGGCCCCCTATCTCAAACGCTATGTCATCGACGTCCGGGTCGAGGATGAAAGCGGGCTGGCTGGCAAACCTGCGGCAGAACCAGAATGGGACGGCATCGCCGAGCAATGGTTTGCAAGCGAGGCAGACTACAACGCCGTCTATTCCCGCGGCGAACGTCCGACCCGGGCCGATACGCTGGCCCATACCTCGGCCTTTCAGCGGCTGGTGGTGCGGGAATACGAACAGGACCTGAGTGGGGGAACCGATGGCTCATCTTGAAATCTCGGGCCTTGAGGTTCGCTATGGCGCAGTCCCGGTCCTGAGCGGCATTGATCTGGCGATCGAACGAGGCGAGCTTGTGGGGCTGGTCGGCCCCTCTGGTTCGGGCAAGTCGACGCTGCTGCGCGCCTTGGTCGGTCTGGTGCCACCTGCGGCGGGCCGGGTGGTGCTGGAGGGCAAGGATGTGGATTATGCCAGCAAAACCTCCTTGCGCGGTCTGCGGGATCATGCCGCGATCGTGTTCCAGCAATACAACCTGTTTCAGAACATGTCGGTGTTGGACAACATCATGGTGACGCCCGTCAAGGTGCGGGGTCGCCCGAAGGCAGAGGCAGAGGCTGAGGCACGGACACTCTTGTCCCGCGTCGGCCTTGGTGGCAAGGAACTGGCCTATCCCGACCAGTTGTCAGGCGGGCAGCAGCAGCGTGTGGCCATCGCCCGTGCCCTGGCGCTGAAGCCAGCCCTGATCCTGTTGGACGAAGTGACGGCGGCGCTTGACCCTGAACTGGTCCGCGACGTGCTGGATGTGATCAAGGACCTTGCCGGCGAGGGGATCACCATGCTTCTTGTCAGCCATGAGATGGGCTTTATCCGTGAGGCTGCGCACCGGGTTGTCATGATGGACGCCGGCCGCGTGGTCGAGGTCGGTCCCCCCAGCCAGATCTTCGACGCCCCGACCGAAGAGCGGACGCGGGCTTTCATGTCCAAGATCATCCGGCACTGAAAGGAAGCGAGATGCGTTTTGCAGGTAAGGCGGTGATGATCGTCGGGGCAGGCTCGGGCCTTGGCGCTGCGGCGGCTGCGGCCTTCTGCTGCGAAGGGGCGCGGTTGATCCTGGTGGATCGCGACGAAGGCGGACTAAGCCGCCAGGCCGCCCGTGATCCGGGCGCGACCATCATTTGCGCCGACGCCACCGATCCGGCAACCGCTGAACAGGCGGTCAAGGCAGCAGGGGCGGTCGACATTCTGGTGCACACCGCCGGGATCGACCCACTTTCGGCCACGGATGTGCCTGGCACCAGTCTGCAAGACTGGCAATCGATCCTGTCGGTCAATCTGACCTCGGCCTTCCTGTTTGCCCGCGCCGTCCTGCCAGGGATGATCGAAAAGCAGGCCGGGTGCCTTCTTTTCACGGGCTCCATCGCGGGCCTGAAACCCACCCCGCGCGAGGCGGCCTACGCGGTTTCCAAGGCGGGCGTGATCCAACTTGTTCGCGCCATCGCGCTGGACCACGCACGGCAGGGCATCCGGGCCAATGTGCTCTGCCCGGGGTTTCTGGAATCCGTGATGGCTGACCGCAAAGAGACCATGTCGGATGCCGATCTTTCCGCGCGTTCCCGAGCGGCTTCTGCCCTCGTACCTTTGGGGCGCGAGGGCCGTTACATTGAGATGGCGGCACTTGCTTTGAACCTTTGCGACGGCGCTTTATCGGGCTACATCACAGGTCAATCTATCGTGGCGGACGGCGGGATGATGCTGGCATGACCTTGGAAAACCCAAACGGCAACGAAGTGTCTGGCGATGCGGAACGCAAGCCCAGAGGCGGGAATGTCGATATGGTCTACGCGGCTCTGCGCGACGATATCCTTGAATTGCGCCGCACCCCAGGCGAAGTGCTGGACGAGGCCGAAATCGCCGCCATCTTCGGCATTTCCCGCTCTCCGGTCCGCGAAGCCATCGTAAGGCTCACGGCTGAAGGTCTGGCCCAGACGCTGAAGAACCGTGGGGCGGTCGTCTCGCGGCTCGATATCGAAATGCTTCCGGCCTATTTTGATGCGCAAACGTTGCTGTTTCGCATTACCTCACGACTGGCCGCCCAGCGGGGTGGACAAGCGGCAGCTGAACGGTTGATGGCCATCCAATCGCGTCACGAAGAGATCGTGGCCGCCCGCGACGCAAGTGGCGTGATCGTGAACAACCGGCTGTTCCATCTGGAAATAGCGCTGATCGGTGGCAACCGCTATTATCACGACTGGCTGGCGAGCATTCTGGATCAGGGCCAAAGGATCATGCGCCTCTACGTGCGTCTGCACGAGGAACTGGTCCCGAACGAGCAACTCTCGTTTCACCATGCCCTGATCGATGCCATTCGCGCCAAGGACGCCGACGCCGCCGACCGCGCTGCAACGGCTGATGCCCAAATCGTCCGCGACGAAATCTCGCGGCAGATTTCGGCAGGCGGATCTGGTCTCACGCCGCTTTAGGCTAGGGTCAGGACCCATTGATCTGCTTGAGGTCGCTTCATCTGCGTGATTCAAGCTCCCGAACTGACGGGGGTGACGATGAGTAATCTTTTCTGGCTGACGGACGCACAGATGGCCCGGCTTCGGCCGTTCTTTCCCAAGAGTCATGG
>CAMDHB010000130.1 GCA_945897655.1 Pseudorhodobacter antarcticus | reverse complement strand
TCGCCTCGGACGCCTTGGCGAACCTGTCGTCGTCGGGCGTCACCGGGGGGGCGCTGGTCATTGTGGGCGAGGATTACGGCGAAGGCTCCAGCATCATGCAGGAGCGGACGCATGCCTTTGCGATGAAGTCGCAGTTCTGGTTGTTGGATCCGCGCCCCAACCTGCCGTCGATTGTCAAGGCGGTGGGGGATGCGTTTGAACTGTCCGAGGTGTCGAATACCCCCGCGATGCTGATGGTGCGGATACGGTCCTGCCATGTGACGGGCAGTTTTGCGACGCGGGACAACCGCAAGCCCACGCTGTCGGTGCGGGATGCCCTGTCGGCGCCAAGGTCGGATTTCAAGCGGGTCGTCCTGCCGCCGATGTCCTATGCGCATGAGCAGGACAAGATCAACCACCGGATGCCCGCGGCCCTGCGGTTCATCCGCGAGCGGGGGCTGAACGAGGTGTTCGGGCCGAAGGATGCTTCGCTGGGGATTGTGGTGCAGGGGGGCATGTACAACGGCACGATCCGCGCCTTGCAGCGGTTGGGGTTGGCGGACCTTTATGGGGCGACGCAGGTGCCGATCTATGTACTGAATGTCACCTATCCGCTGGTTCCGGATGAGTTTCTGGAGTTTGCCAAGGGCAAGGACCACCTGTTGGTGATTGAGGAGGGCCAGCCGGAGTTCATTGAGCAGGCGCTGGGGTCGATCCTGTACCGGGCGGACGGGACGGCGCGGCTGCATGGCAAGGGCGCGTTCCCGATGGCAGGGGAGTATACCGGCACGGTGATGATGCAGGGGATCGAGGCGTTCCTGAAGGCGGCGGCGCCGGGGATGCTGCCCGCCGCCGTGCGGGCGCCGAATATGGACCGGCCTGCGGTGCCGGATCTGAGCAAGACGGTGCCGATCAGGCCGCCGGGGTTTTGCACGGGCTGCCCGGAACGGCCAATTTTCGCGGCGATGAAGCTGGTGGAAAAGCAATTGGGCAAGCATCAGATTGCCGCCGATATTGGCTGCCATCTGTTCGGGTCCTTGCCGCCGTTCGAGATTGGCGGGGCGACGATGGGCTATGGGTTGGGTCCTGCTGCCAACGGGGCCTTTGATGGCGGGGGCGAGCGGCGGCCGATTGCGATCATTGGCGATGGCGGCTTCTGGCATAACGGGCTCAGTTCCAGTTTCACCAACATGGCGTTCAACAAATCGGATGGCGTGGCGCTGGTGGTGGACAATTACTATTCGGCTGCCACAGGTGGCCAGGATGTCATGTCGTCCCGGGCTGACAATGGGACCAAGGCGACGGGCAACCCCATATCCAAGGCAGTCAAGGGGATTGGCATCAATTGGGTGCGCCAGATCGACCACACCTATGATGTGGGCCGCATGCGCGACACGCTGATCGAGGCGCTGACGACCAAGGAGCCGGGGCCGAAGGTGATTGTCGCCTCGTCGGAATGCATGCTGAACAAGCAGCGGCGTGAAAAGCCGCTGCGCGCCAAGGCGATCAAGGAGGGGCGTCGGATTGAGGCGCCACGGTTCGGCGTGGATGAGGATATTTGTACGGGGGATCACGCCTGCATCCGGCTGTCGGGCTGTCCATCCTTGTCACTGAAAAAGCTGGATGATCCGCTGCGCGATGACCCGGTGGCGAGCATTGACCAATCCTGTGTCGGTTGCGGCAATTGTGGCGAGGTGGCGGATGCCGCCATCCTTTGCCCGTCGTTCTATCGTGCCGATGTGGTGCACAACCCCGGGCCGTGGGAGCGGCGCTGGGCTGCGGTTTGCGCGTCGGTCATCGGCTGGTTGCAGACCCGTCGGGCCGCCCGGCGGTTGAGTTTTGACGCATGAGTGAAGGCTTGATCAAGCTGGCCATTCTGGCTGTGGGCGGGCAGGGTGGCGGCGTGCTCACGTCTTGGATCGAGGATCTGGCGCGGGGAAATGGCTATGCCGCGCAGGCCACCTCGGTTGCCGGGGTGGCGCAGCGGACGGGGGCCACGATCTATTACATCGAGATGTGCCCCAAGGGGCCGGTGGCACCCGTCTTTGCACTGATGCCGGCTGCAGGCGATGTCGATGTGATGATCACGGCGGAAATGATGGAGGCGGGGCGGGCGATCATGCGCGGCTTCGTGACGCCCGACCGCACCACGCTGATTACTTCCACCCACCGGGCGTTGGCGGTGAGTGAGAAGATGACCCCGGGCGATGGCATTGCCAATTCGGCCGAGGTGATGGCGGCGGCAGAGGTTGCGGCGCGGCGGGTGATTGCGGCGGATTTTGACCGGGTGGCCGTTGGTGTCGGGTCGGTCATCTCGGCGTCCCTGTTCGGGGCGCTGGCGGCGTCGGGCGCGCTGCCGTTTCCGGTTGCGGCTTATGAGGCCGCGATCAAGGCCGGGGGCAAGGGGGCCGAGGCATCGCTGCGGGCGTTTCATGCGGGGCATGCGGCGGCCTTGGGTCCAGTGGTGGCGGAGGCCAAGGTTGTGGCCGCCCCCAAGGGTGTTTCGGGGCCTGCGCGGCTGATGACCGAATGGCAGGGGTTGCTGGCAAGGGTGCAGCGACTGCCCGACTCGGTGGCCGAACTGGCGCGGCCCGGTCTGCAAAAGGTGGTGGATTTTCAGGACTTGGCTTACGGCGATGAATATCTGGGACGAGTGGAAGCGATGCTGGCGCTGGACACTCCGGCCAAGGGCTTTGCCCTGACGCGCGAGGCGGCCAAGTATATCGCCAATGCGATGGCCTATGATGATGTGATCCGTGTGGCCGACCTGAAGACGCGGGGTTCGCGTCAGGCCCGGATTGCCAAGGAGATGGGCCAGACCGACGACAAGGTCATGCATGTGACCGAATTTTTCCACCCAAGGGCCGAGGAGATCATTGGCATGATGCCCGCCCGTCTGGGGGCAAGGCTGGACGCGGACCCGGTCTGGCGGGCCCGGCTCGGCCGCTGGTTCGCCAAGGGGCGGCGGCTGCGGTCGGATGGGCTGATGGCTTACGGGATGCTGTATGTGCTGGGGGGGCTGAAGGGGCGCAGGCGGGGGTCGTTCCGACATGGGCAAGAGGTGGCGCATCTGGAGCGGTGGTTGGCGACGGCGCGGGGGTATCTGGCCACGGATTATGATCTGGCGGTCGAGGTGATCCGGTGTCGGCGGCTGGTCAAGGGCTATTCCGACACCCATGCGCGGGGATTGTCCAAGTTTGACAGGGTCTTGGACGGCGCTGCTCATGTTGCAGGCCGTCCGGATGCCGCAGATTGGACGCGCCGGTTGCGTGAGGCGGCGCTAAAGGATGAAGAGGGGCGCGCGCTGGACGGTGCGTTGCAGACCATCGCCAGTTTCGCCTGAATGGCGCTGGCAACAATTTTAAGCTTGAAATTATTCTGAACCGGTGCGACCTTGGTTCATCGGCATCCTCCGACCAAGCAAGGAAGCGGGCCATGAAAATTCTGTGCCTAGGCGGCGGCCCGGCGGGCCTGTATTTTGCGATCTCGATGAAGCTGCGCGATCCGTCCCATCAGGTGACCGTGCTGGAACGCAACCGGGCCAATGACACCTTTGGCTGGGGGGTCGTGCTGTCGGATGACGCGCTGAGCCGCATGCAGAAGAATGACCCGGTCAGCACGGACGCGATCCGCAGTCAGTTTGCCTATTGGGATGATATTGCGGTCGTGCACAACGGGGTTCGCACGGTGTCGGGTGGGCATGGGTTCGCGGGGATTGGCCGCAAGGCGATGCTGATCCTGCTGCAGGCAAGGGCACGGGAGTTGGGCGTTTACCTGCAATTTGAGACCGAGTTCAAGTCGGTCGAAGAGTACCGGAGCCAGTATGATCTGGTCGTGGCGACCGATGGCATCAATTCGCTGGTGCGGCGGGAATATGCAGAGGTGTTCCAGCCCGACATCGACACCCGCAAGTGCAAGTTCGTCTGGCTGGGCACCCATGCCAAGTTTGACGACGCCTTCACCTTCATCTTCGAGAAGACCGAACATGGCTGGGTCTGGGCGCATGTCTACCAGTTTGACGACAACACCGCGACCTTCATCGTGGAATGTCTGCCCGACACCTGGGACCGCTTGGGCTTTGCCAGCATGTCCAAGGAAGATACGATTGAAACCTGTGAACTGATCTTTGCCAACCATCTGAACGGACATTCCCTGATGTCCAACGCGGCCCATTTGCGCGGGTCGGCGGTGTGGATGCAGTTTCCAAGGGTGATCTGCAACACCTGGTATCATGAGAATGTCGTGCTGATGGGGGATGCGGCGGCGACGGGGCATTTCTCGATCGGGTCCGGCTCTCGGCTGGCGTGTGATAGTGCGATTGCGCTGGCGGAATCCCTGCATTCCGAACCCACGATGGCCGGGGCGTTTCAGCGCTCTCAGGATGAACGGCGGGTCGAGGTGTTGCGCCTGCAATCGGCGGCGCGCAATTCGCTGGAGTGGTTCGAGGAGGTGGAGCGGTATCTGGACATGCCGCCCCTGCAGTTTGCCTATTCCCTGCTGACGCGCAGCCAGCGGATTTCACATGAGAATTTGCGGGCGCGTGACCCGGCGTTCCTGCGCAAGGCCGAGGATTGGTTTCAGGAACAGGCGGGGGGCGAAGCGGGGCGGCAACCGATGTTCGCGCCGTTCCGGCTGCGGGATATGGCGCTGGTCAACCGCGTCGTCGTGTCACCCATGGCGCAGTACAAGGCGGTGGATGGGGTGCCGGGGGATTGGCATTTCGTGCATTATGCCGAGCGGGCCAAGGGCGGGGCGGGGCTGGTTTACACCGAGATGACCTGCGTGTCCGCCAATGGCCGCATCACACCGGGCTGTCCGGGCCTGTATACGCCGAAGCATGAGGCGGGGTGGAAGCGGATCTGTGATTTCATCCATGCCGAGACTCAGGCCAAGATCTGCTGCCAGATCGGCCATTCGGGGCGGAAGGGGTCCACTCAGGTGGGTTGGGAGGAGGGCGATGCGCCCCTGGCCCGTGGCAACTGGCCGCTGATCAGCGCCTCGGCCATCCCGTGGTCGGCGCGCAACCATGAACCCAAGGCGATGGACCGGGCCGATATGGACAAGGTGCTGTTGCAGTTCGTTCAAGCGACCGAGATGGCCAAGAAGGCCGGGTTTGATATGGTGGAACTGCATGCGGCGCATGGGTATCTGATCTCGTCCTTCATCAGCCCGCTGTCGAACACCCGGACGGATGAGTATGGCGGGTCGTTGGAAAACCGGATGCGCTATCCTTTGGACGTGTTTGCCGCGATGCGGGCCGAATGGCCGGGTTCCAAGCCCATGTCGGTGCGGATTTCGGCGACGGACTGGGTGGGTGAAGATGGGGTGACGCCTGAGGAGGCTGTTGAAATCGCCCAGATGTTTGCGGCGGCGGGGGCAGATGTCATCGACGTGTCGGCTGGCCAGACGTCGGAGGAGGCGAAGCCGGTCTATGGCAGGATGTTCCAGACGCCGTTCAGTGACCGTATCCGCAATGAGGCGGGGCTGGCGACGATGGCGGTGGGCAATATCACCGAGGCCGATCAGGTGAATTCGATCCTGCTGGCGGGGCGGGCGGATCTGGTCTGTCTGGCGCGGCCGCATCTGGCGGACCCATACTGGACGCTGCATGCGGCGATCAGGGCAGCGGACCGGGGCACGGAATGGCCGCTGCCCTATCTGGCCGGGCGCGATCAGGCGGCGCGGCTGTTGTCAAAATCGGGCGAGGTGATCCGGGCATGACCTTTGCGGGAAAGCGGGTGCTGGTGACGGGGGGAGGCTCAGGCGCCGGGGCCGATCTGGCGCTGGGCTTTGCCCGGGCCGGGGCCGAGGTGGTGATTTGCGGGCGGCGGGTTGATGCGTTGGCTCGGACGGTTGATCAGCACAGTGGCATCCGGGCGCTGCCGTGTGATGTGACGGATGAGGCGTCGGTGATTGCGCTTTATGCGGCTGCGGGGCCGGTGGATATTGTGATTGCCAACGCGGGACAGGCGGATTCGGCGCCGTTTCACCGCACCACGCTGGACCAGTGGAACGCCATGCTGTCGGTCAATCTGACCGGGGTTTTTCTGACCTTCCGCGAGGGGTTGCGGCAGATGACGGGCTGGGGGCGGCTGATTGCGGTATGCTCGACGGCGGGGGTCAAAGGCTATGCCAAGATCGCGCCCTATGCGGCGGCCAAGCATGGGGTAATGGGGTTGACGCGGTCACTGGCGCTGGAAGTGGCGCGCAGTCAGGTGACGGTAAACGCGATTTGCCCGGGCTTTCTGGATACCGAGATGACGGATCATTCGGTTGAGGTGATCAGCGCCAAGACGGGGCGTTCGTTGGCCGAGGCGCGGTCGGTGCTGGAGGCGCTGAACCCGCAGAACAGGCTGTTCGCCCCGTCCGAGGTGACGGCGGCGGCGTTGTATCTGGCAGGGCCAGGGTCCGAGGGCGTGAATGGGCAGGCGATTGTGATTTCAGGGGGCGAAGTGTGAGCGAGGTCGCCGCCAAACGCCGGTTGAAGGCCTGGGTGCGGCTGCTGGCTGTCACACGGGCAACCGAGTCCGAGTTGCGCGAGTTTCTGCGGGTGAACCATGGCACCACCTTGCCCCGGTTCGACGTGATGGCGGCGCTGTACCGGCGGCGCGAAGGGGTCACGATGTCGGAATTGTCGCGGATGCTCTTGGTGTCCAATGGCAATGCGACAGCGGTGGTGGACAGGTTGGAGGCGGATGGGTTTGTGCGCCGCTCGCCTTCGGACACCGATCGGCGGACGGTGTTTGCGGCGCTGACGCCCGAGGGCCTGGCGCAGTTCGAGGTTTATGCGGCGGAGCATGAGGCCGAGGTCAACCGGATCTTTGGCGGTTTGACCGAGACGGAACTGGACCAATTGAGCGATCTGCTGAAACGGATGCGGGGGACGAAATGAATAATTTGGCCGGGCTGAAGCCGCAGCATTTTCTGTGGGAAGTGTCAGGGCGGATTGCCACGATCCGGCTGAACCGGCCTGACCGCAAGAACCCGCTGACCTTTGAAAGCTATGCCGAGTTGCGGGATTGCTTTCGTGCGCTGGTCTATGCGCGGGATGTGGATGTGGTGATCTTTGCCTCGAACGGCGGGAATTTCTGTTCGGGCGGGGATGTGCATGAGATTATCGGGCCGCTGATCGGCTTGCCCATGAAGGACTTGCTGGCGTTCACCCGGATGACCGGCGATCTGGTCAAGGCGATGCTGGGTTGCGGCAAGCCGATCATCGCGGCGGTGGATGGGGTGGCCGTGGGAGCGGGGGCGATCATTGCGATGGCCTCTGACCTGCGGCTGGCGACGCCCGCGGCGAAATGTGCGTTCCTGTTCACGCGGGTTGGTTTGGCGGGCTGCGATATGGGGGCCTGTGCGATGCTGCCACGGATTGTGGGCCAAGGTCGGGCGGCGGAACTGCTTTACACCGGGAGGACGATGTCGGCGGTGGAGGGCGAGCGTTGGGGCTTCTGGAATGCGCTGCATGAGGCGGACGCCTTGGAAGCGGAAGCGCGGGCTTTGGCCGAGCGGCTGGCCTCGGGGCCGACCTTTGCCCATTCGGTGACCAAGACGCAGTTGAATGCCGAGTGGAACATGGGTCTGGAGCAGGCGATCGAGGCGGAGGCGCAGGCGCAGGCGATCTGCATGCAGACCAAGGACTTCGAACGGGCCTACCGGGCCTTTGTCGCCAAGGAAAAACCCGTCTTCGCGGGTGACTGACAGCCGGGGGCTTCGCGCCCCCGGACCCCCGCGGAGTATTTCAGCCAAAGTGAAGGGCGAGCATGAGTGATGTGAGTTTTCTGGATTGGCCATTCTTTGAGCCCCGGCACCGGGAAGTGGCGGCGGGGTTGGAGGGTTGGTGTGCCGCGCACCTGCCGGTGGATCACGGCGATGTGGATGCGGCTTGCCGGGGGTTGGTGGCGGATCTGGGGGCCGGGGGGTGGTTGCAGCATTCCGGTGGGGCGCTGGATGTGCGGACCTTGTGTCTGATCCGCGAGACGCTGGCGCGGCATGACGGGTTGGCGGATTTTGCCTTTGCGATGCAGGGTTTGGGGATGGGGGCGGTGTCGTTGTTTGGCTCGTCCGAGCAGCGGGAATGGTTGGAGCGGACAAGGGCGGGGGCGGCAATTGCGGGGTTTGCGCTGACCGAACCGGGGTCGGGGTCGGATGTGGCGGCGACGGCGACCACCGCGGAGCGGGTTCAGGGCGGCTGGCTGCTGAATGGCGAGAAGACCTGGATATCGAATGGCGGGATTGCCGATGTCTATGTGATCTTTGCCCGGACGGGCGAGGCGCCGGGGGCGCGGGGGTTGTCGGCGTTCCTGATGCCCGCCGATGTCGCGGGGCTGTCGGTGGTGGAGCGGTTGGAGGTGATAGCACCCCATCCCTTGGCGCGCTTGCGGCTGGAGGGGGTGATGCTGCCGGAGGGGGCCTTGATTGGTCGGTCCGGCGAAGGCTTCAAGGTCGCGATGGCGGTGCTCGATGTGTTCCGGTCTACCGTCGGGGCGGCGGCCTTGGGGTTCGCGCGGCGCGCCTTGGACGAGACGTTGGCGCGGGTGCAGGCGCGGCGCATTCAGGGTCAGCCCTTGGCCGAGTTGCAGATGGTGCAGGGCCATTTGGCGGATATGGCGCTGGAGATCGATGCGGCGGCCTTGCTGATCTACCGGGCGGCCTGGACCAAGGATCAGGGCGCGGCGCGGATCACGCGGGAGGCGGCGATGGCCAAGTTGTATGCGACCGAGGCGGCCC
>CAMDHB010000129.1 GCA_945897655.1 Pseudorhodobacter antarcticus | reverse complement strand
AATCGTCTCATGTACAACCCGGACAGTATCTTCGCGCACGCCCGGGCGTTCGTTCAACACCCGGTCCACCGTTGCAAGGCTGACACCGGCAGCGCGTGCCAAGTCTTTTGTCGTGGGTCGCAGCAAATTCGATCATCCCTATATCCGCTGCCCTTTTCGCGCAAAGCCGCTCGCGACGCAACAGATTTGAGGTACGCACCTCAGATTCTTCTTGCCATGAGGTGCGTGCCTCAGCTATCACATCCAAGGGCATAGAGTACCGGCAGGCAAGCCGGCGCCTTCAACCGGGAGGAATACACATGAAATCGAAGTTGATGCTGACGTCCGCTGTCTTGGCGGTCGTAGCAGGGACTGCGCAAGCAGAAGACCTGACGCTGTGCTGGGCCGCCTGGGATCCGGCAAATGCGCTGATTGAACTGAGCAAGGACTATGAGGCCGAGTCGGGCAACAAGATGTCCTTTGAATTCGTGCCGTGGACGAACTTTGCCGACCGCATGCTGAACGAACTGAACTCGGGCGGCAAGCTGTGCGACCTGCTGATCGGCGACAGCCAGTGGATCGGCGGCGCTGCTGAAAACGGCCAGTATGTGAAGCTGAACGACTTCTTCGATGCCAATGGCATCTCGATGGACGCTTTCATCCCTGCCACTGTGACCGGCTATTCCGAATGGCCGAAGAACACGCCCAACTACTGGTCGCTGCCGGCCTTTGGTGACGTGGTTGGCTGGACCTATCGCAAGGACTGGTTCGCACGTGCGGACATTCAGGAGGCCTTCAAGGCCGAGTATGGCCGGGATCTGGGCGTACCTGCTACCTATGCCGAGTTGATGGACATCGCCAAGTTCTTCCAGGGCCGCGACATTGACGGCAAGACCGTCTACGGCGCCTCGATCTACACCGAGCGCGGGTCCGAGGGCATCACCATGGGCGCGATGAACACGCTCTATGGTTTTGGCTTCAAGTACGACAACCCCGACAAGCCCTATGACATGGAAGGCTTTGTGAACTCTGACGGCGCTGTGGCCGGTCTGGAATTCTACAAGGGTCTTTATGATTGCTGCACCCCGCCCGGTTCGTCCAACAGCTATATGGGCGAAGGCGTCGATGCGTTCAAATCGGGGCAGGTTGCGCTGCAGATGAACTTTGCCTTCACCTGGCCCGGTTTTGACACCGATGCCAACGTGGGCGGCGATGTGACCGGCTACTTCGCGAACCCCGCTGGCCCGAATGGCGACAAGTTCGCACAACTGGGCGGTCAGGGCATCTCGGTCGTTGCGGCTTCGGAAAAGCAGGAAGCTGCGCTGACCTACATCAAGTGGTTTGCCCAGCCCGAAGTGCAAGCCAAGTGGTGGCAGCTGGGTGGTTTCTCGGCGCTGCGCGCAGTGGTCGAGGATCCGGGCTTTGTGGCCTCGGCCCCCTACGCCCAGACCTTCCTGGACAGCATGGCGATCGTGAAGGACTTCTGGGCTGAGCCCTCCTATGCAAGCCTGCTGCAGGCCTCGCAAAAGCGGTTCCACGACTATGTCGTGGCAGGTCAGGGCACCGCGAAAGAGGCGCTTGATGGTCTGGTTGCCGACTGGACCGAAGTCTTCGAAGAAGAAGGCAAGCTCTGATAACCGGCTGCCCGCCCATCTGCGGCGGGCAGCTTTCGGCGCGAGGCTTTTGAGGGTTAACAGAGCCTCGCGCATCATCCGCCCCATCGCCCTCAGGAAAGCCCCGAACCATGTCTGATCCTTTGGCACACCGCGTGGCGTCTGCTACGCCTCCTCAGCTTGCCCATCGCATACGGGGTCTGTCGGACCGGACGATTGCGTGGTTGTTCGTGGCCCCCACGATTTTCCTGCTGCTGGCAATCAATATCTTTCCGCTGATCTGGACCATCCGCCTGAGCCTGACCAACTTTCGCACCAACAAGCCCAATGCGGAGGTCGAATTTGTCGGTCTGGAAAACTACCGCAAGATCCTGACGGATGAGGATACCTGGATCGCCCTGCAATCCACCGCGCATTTCCTGATCTGGACGATCGTCTTGCAGGTGCTGATCGGGTTCACCCTGGCTTACCTGATCAACAAGAAATTCCGGGGCAACGATTTGTGGACCACGCTGATCGTGCTGCCCATGATGCTGTCGCCTGCTGTCGTGGGCACCTTCTGGACCTTCCTTTACCAGCCGCAAATCGGATTGTTCAACTATTTCATCGCTTTCCTGACCGGGGCAGACCCTGCCAGCTTTTCGATGATCGGTGATGTGCCCCTTGCCCCTTGGGCCATCGTGATTGTGGACACCTGGATGTGGACGCCCTTCGTGATGCTGATTTGCCTCGCCGGTCTGCGCTCGATCCCCTCCAGCATCTACGAGGCGGCGGAATGTGACCGGGCCAGCAAGTGGCGGCAGTTCTGGACCATCACCATCCCGATGGCGCTGCCTTTCCTGATGCTGGCGGTGCTGTTCCGGGGCATCGAAAACTTCAAGATGTTCGATCTGGTCGTGCAACTGACAGGCGGCGGTCCGGGGTCCACCACGCTGCTGACATCCATCGACCTGAAACGTGAGGCGTTTGAGAAGTGGCGCACGGGCTATGCCAGTGCCTATGCCGTCATCTTGTTCGTCACGGTGTTCGGTCTCGCCTCGATCTACGTCAAGGCACTCAACAAGGTCAAAGACAGATGAGCTTTTCCATCACCGAACCATCGGGCCGTCAAAAGTGGATTGCGGGCGTTCTGGTCGTGACCTACGCGGTGCTGACGCTGATCCCGCTGATCTGGATCATCGCGACCGGGTTCAAGACACCGCAAGACGCCATCGCCTATCCGCCCAAGGTTTTCTTTGAACCCTCGCTGGAAGGCTATGTGAACCTGTTCACCAGCCGCAGCCGCGTCACACCCGAGGATCTGGCCGCCCTGCCGCCGCCCTCCACTTTTTATGACCGGATTGTGCGGCAGTATGACATGGTCATCACCGGCCCGTCGAAATATGGCGAACGGTTCCTGAACTCGGTCATCATCGGCTTTGGCTCGACCTTCCTGTCGGTATTCCTTGGCACCATCGCCGCCTATGCCTTCAGCCGGTTCAAGGTGCCCATGAAAGACGATTTGCTGTTCTTCATCCTGTCCACCCGGATGATGCCGCCCATCGCCGTCGCCATCCCGATTTTCCTGATGTACCGCCAGCTTGGCTTGTCGGACACGCATCTGGGGATGATCCTGCTTTACACGGCGGTAAACCTGTCCCTGTCCGTCTGGCTGCTGAAAGGCTTTATCGATGAAATCCCGGTCGAGTATGAGGAAGCGGCCCTGATCGACGGCTACACGCGGTTCCAGGCCTTCTACAAGGTCGTCCTGCCGCAGGCCGCCACCGGCATCGCCTCGACCGCGATCTTCTGTCTGATCTTTGCCTGGAATGAATATGCCTTCGTGGCCCTGCTGACATCCGGCACCGCCCAGACCGCGCCACCCTTCATCCCCACCATCATCGGCACGGGCGGCAAGGACTGGCCCGCCGTCGCCGCCGGCGCCACGCTGTTCCTCGTGCCGATCATGGTCTTCACCATCCTTCTGCGCAAACACCTGCTGCGTGGCATCACATTCGGGGCGGTCCGCAAATGAGCCAAACCTATCCCAAGCAGGTGCAGGCTCTGCTGGCGCTGACCGGCCAGCGTCTGCCGATCATCCAGGCACCCATCGGGTCGGCCGCATCGGTCGCCCTTGCCTCGGCTGTCGCCCGGGCTGGGGGGCTGGGAGGGCTGGCGCTAAGCTCGGCCGAACCGGCTCGGATCGGCGAATTGGTCACGGCTACCCTGTTGGCATCGGGGGGGGCGCCCTTTCTGGTGAATTTCGTGCTGCACTTCCCGGTAGAGGGTTTGGATCAAGCCCTGTCTGCGGGTGCCAAGGTTGTCACCTTTTCCTGGGGCATCAATGCATCCCTTATCGCGCAGGCTCAGCGCGGTGGCGCCCGGGTCGGGATTCAGGTCGGTAGTGCTGGGGCGGCCCGCCAAGCCCTTGACGCAGGGGCAGATTTCCTGATCGCCCAAGGGGTCGAGGCGGGCGGCCATGTCCAAAGCACGACGCCGCTGGCCCGGTTGCTGCCCTCGGTGCTGGCGGTGGCGGGGGACGTTCCGGTTGTGGCCGCGGGGGGCATTGCCAGCGGGCAAGACATCGCGGCAGTCATCGCTGCGGGTGCCGCAGGCGCGATGATGGGCACCCGGTTCATTGCGACCTTTGAGGCTGCAGCGCATGATGACACCAAGGTCGCGCTTGTCGCAGCCTCTGCCGATGACACCGTGTTTACCAATTGCTTCGAAATTGGCTGGCCCCACGCCATGCACCGCGTTCTGCGCAACACCACCTTCACCGCATGGGAGGCTGCCGGTTGCCCGCAACCGCCGCACCGCCCGGGCGAAGGGGACGTTATCTTCCGCCAGAATGGCACGGATTTTCCGCGCTATTCCGAAAGCCAGCCTGGAGCAGGCGCGATCGGGGATCTGTGGGCTGCCTGCAACTATGCCGGTACCAGTGTGGGTGGGATCGACCGGATTGAACCTGCGGGTGAACTTGTCGCCCGCCTTGGGGCCGAACTCAGCGCGGCCCTGTCCGCCGACACAGTGGAAAGGGTACCAGCATGAGCTTGTTTCTGAACGGCCTTCTTCGCCTGCGCCGTGGCCCGTGGGAAATGCTGGCGACCATCCTGATCGCCCTTGGCGTCGTCATGCTGATGCAGCCGTTCGCCATGGTGCTGTTCACCTATTCCTTCATCGTCACGCTGGTGGGGACTGTCAGGTTCATCATCGTCAGCCATTTCCCGGAGTAATCAGGTGGCCCAGATCGTCATCAAGAATGTGCGTAAGGAATTCGGGGCCTTCACCGCCGTGCAATCCTCCTCCTTCACCGTCGAGGATGGGGAATTCTTCATGCTCCTTGGCCCCTCGGGCTGTGGCAAGACCACGACCTTGCGCATGATTGCCGGGTTGGAACTGCCCACCTCGGGCGAGATCTTCATCAATGGCGAGGAGGTCAGCCAGAAGCCCGCCTCGCAGCGCGACATCGCCTTTGTGTTCCAGATGTTCGCCCTTTATCCCCATCTGAACGTACGCAAGAACATCTCTTACCCGCTGGTCAGCCAGGGGATGCCCCGCGACCAGGTGCGCGCCAAGGTGAATGAGGTGGCCGAGATTCTGGGCATCACCTCGATCCTGGAAAAGCCGGTTGGGGGCCTGTCTGGCGGCGACCGTCAGCGTGTGGCCTTGGGCCGTGCCATTGTGCGCGATCCGGCCTGTTTCCTGATGGATGAACCCTTGGGCGCCCTTGATGCCGAGTTCCGCGAGAAGATGGCCGAGGAGTTGCGCGCCCTGCATGACCGGATGGGGGCAACGACCGTTTATGTGACCCATGACCAGCTGGAGGCGATGCAGATGGGCGACAAGATTGTGGTGATGAACCACGGTGTTGTCGAACAGTTCGGCCGCCCGCAGGAAATTTACGACTGGCCCGCGACCACCTTTGTCGCCCGTTTCATAGGCTCGCCCGCGATGAACCTGCTGCCGTTTGACGGCATGGTTGGCAATGGCACCCATGCCGTCACCCTTGCCGGGGCCGAGGTTGCGGTGCCCGAAATGATCAGTGGCGGGTCGGGTTCCCTGACTTTCGGCGTGCGGCCTGAGCATGTTCATCTGTCCGACAGCGCCGCCTACAAGGCCCGCGTGGTGGCCACGGAATATCTGGGCACCACCCAGATCGTGACGCTGGACACCCCCCTTGGCCAAGTCAAATCCCGCATCGCGTCAGACATCGCCGTGCGGATTGGCGAGTCGACGGGTCTGAACTTTGACGCCCGCTCGATCACGCTGTTCGACGGGGCCAATGGCCGCGCCCTGATCTCGCATGCCAATCAAAAGGTGCTGACCCATGGCTGAGGTGCATTTGCAATCCGTGACGAAATCCTTCGGGTCGCAGACCGCGCTGAAGGACGTCACGATGACCGTGCCTGACGGGTCTTTTGTTGTGCTGCTGGGGCCGACCGGGGCGGGCAAGACCACGCTTTTGCGCATGGTTTCGGGGCTGGATGCACCCGATATGGGCGAGGTGTCCATTGGCGGCGCGCCGATGAAAGGCTTCACGCCCGCCCAGCGCAATGTGGCGATGGTGTTCCAGCAATACTCACTTTACCCGCACCTGACCGTGCGGGAAAACATGGAGTTTCCGCTGAAATCCCCCCTTCTGCGCACCCCAAAGGCAGAGATGGACCGCAAGGTCGCCGAGGTGGCGGAAATCCTGCAGATCAGTCACAAGCTGAACAATAAGGCCACTGCCCTGTCGGGGGGGGAGATGCAGCGCGTGTCCATCGGCCGCGCTTTGGTGCGCAATCCGGCCGTCTATCTGATGGACGAACCGCTCAGTTCGTTGGATGCCAAACTGCGCGCCGATCTGCGGGTGGAGTTGAAGAATATTCAGGCCAACCTTGGTGCGACCTTCCTTTACGTGACCCATGACCAGATCGAGGCGATGACCATGGCCACCCATGTGGGCGTGCTCGATCACGGTCGCCTTGTGCAATTCGGCACCCCGCGTGAGATTTACGAACAGCCCGTCAGCATCTATGCCGCAGGCCGCCTGGGTCAGCCGCATATCAACATCCTGCCTGCCGACCTGTTTGGCCCGGCCCCGGCTCGTGCGGTCAAGATCGGTCTGCGCCCTGAACAAATCCTGCAGGGCAGGGGGCAGGACAGTCTGGTCAAGCGGGTCGAACATCTGGGTGACCAGACCCGCCTTCATCTGTCCTTTCAAAACCACGACCTGGTCACCGTGACCGGCGCACATACCGCGCTGAAATCGGGGGATATCGTGAAAATCCAGCCTGACCGCCCCTTCTATTTCGACGCGTCTGGCGCCCGCATAATCTGAGGAGACAGCCATGACCCAATTCATGAATAAGCGCGAAAACATCGTGACCGAGGCGATCGAAGGCGCGATCCTCGCCTCCGGTGGCCGTCTGACCCGGTTGGACGGCTTTCCACACATCCGGGTTGTCGTGCGCACGGATTGGGACAAGTCGCGCGTGGCCCTCGTCTCGGGCGGCGGGGCGGGGCACGAACCAGCCCATGCGGGGTTTGTGGGCAAGGGCATGCTGACGGCGGCGGTGTGTGGCGATGTCTTTGCTTCCCCCTCGGTCGATGCCGTTCTGGCGGGAATACTCGCGGTCACGGGGCCTGCGGGCTGCCTGCTGATTGTCAAGAACTACACCGGCGACCGGCTGAACTTTGGCCTTGCCGCCGAACGCGCCCGTGCCTTTGGCCGCAAGGTCAGCATGGTGATCGTGGATGACGACATTGCCCTGCCTGACCTGCCGCAATCGCGTGGCCTTGCGGGCACCCTCTTTGTGCACAAAATCGCAGGTCATCTGGCCGAACAAGGCGCCGATCTTGCCACCGTGACCGAGGCGGCGGAGCGCGTCATTGCCGGCACCAAATCCATCGGCATGTCGCTGGACACCTGCACTGTCCCGGGGTCTGCCAAGGAAAGCCGCATCGGAGCGGGCATGGCGGAACTGGGCCTTGGCATCCACGGCGAACCCGGCGTCGACCAGATCGACTTTTCCGGGGCCGAACAGGCAATGGCGGCCATGATCGAACGGCTGGCCCCTGTGATGACCGACCAGCCCCATGTCGCTTTGCTGAACAATCTGGGTGCCACGTCAGAACTGGAAATGTCGGTGCTGGCCTATGAACTTGCCCGCTCCAGCGTTGGTCACCGGATCAAGTTCATGGTCGGGCCTGCGGCCATGATGACCTCGCTGGACATGCACGGCGTCTCCATCTCGGTCCTGCCCCTGACCGCGCAGGATGAAGAAGCCCTGTGCGCCCGCGTTGATCTGTCCGCCTGGCCCGGCTGTCTGTCGGTCAGCAAACCGGCCATTCTGGCGCTGCCCGATGGTCTGGCCCCGATCAAACCCCTGCCGTCCAACCACCCCGCCACCCGCGCCTTCCTGACCCATTGCTGCGAAATCATGATCGGGCTGGAACATGACCTGAACGCGCTGGATGCCAAATCGGGCGATGGTGACACAGGCTCCACCCTGTCGGGCGCCGCCCATGCGCTGATCGGCGCGATGGACAATCTTCCGCTGGCCGACCACACGCAGCTTTACCGCGCCATCGGGCTGGAGTTGAGCCAGACAATGGGCGGGTCATCGGGCGTGCTGCTGGCCATCTTCTTTGCCGCAGCGGGCGATGCCGCGTCTGGGGGCATGACGATGCAGGATGCGTTGAAAGTGGGGCTGGAACGGATGCAGGAAATCGGCGGCGCAAAGCTGGGCGACCGGACGATGGTGGACGCCTTGCACCCGGCGTTGGAGGCGCTTGGGGACGGCCTTCCCGCCGCCGCCGCCGCCGCCCGCGCTGGGGCGGACTATACCGCTACACTGAAAAAGGCCCGTTCGGGCCGGGCCTCGTATGTGTCGGCGCAAAACCTGTCCGGCCACATCGATCCCGGCGCTGAAGCCGTTGCCCGCCTGTTCGAGGCGCTGAACGGTTAAGCAGAACGCAATTTGCGAAAATTCCGTAGCGGAGCCATCGATGGCTCCGTTACGATTTCTTACAAGAAATCGGCTTGGCCCTCAGGCCGCGCCGTTCGCCTTGGCGATCACATCGGCCAGATGGGGTACGTAATCCTCGGCCCCATTGCTGCCGCTGGCAACCGCATGGGCATAGGAATTCTTGATGGCACTGGCCAAAGGTGT
>CAMDHB010000128.1 GCA_945897655.1 Pseudorhodobacter antarcticus | reverse complement strand
AGGCGGGCTTGGTCATCGAAATGGCGCAGCGCCTGTTGCACGCGGGTCAGGTCTGGCTGGCGGGTGGGTTTGGCGAGATCGGCCCCGGCCTTGGTGCTGGCCTGCAGGTGTTGCAGGTTTCGAAAGCCTGCAGCGCGGGAGAGGCGGTTCAGAAGGCTCACATGGCCGAGGGGTTCGGGCGATTGCAGTTCGCGGTGCAGCGCGCGGGCGAAGGTCGAAAGATCCTCGATAGCGAGGGGGAGGGGGGTGCGGGTCATCTTGCCCTCATTGGCCTTTGGGGTCGCTGGTCACCGTCTTGGCGGAGGGGCCGGGGAAAGATGCGTTCGGCCGAAGATGCAGGTTTAGCTGGCTTTTGGCCCGGTGACGCCTGGGTGAACTGCTGACCCATGGGATCAAGGATAGCGGGTCAGGCGCGTTTGGCAAGGGCCGCCACTGCGTCGTGGCGGTGGCAGGTGACGAGGTGGTCATTGACCATGCCGGTGGCCTGCATGAAGGCATAGGTGATGGTGGGGCCGCAGAAGGTGAAGCCTGCCCTCTTCAGCGCTTTGGACATGGCTTGGGATATTGAGGTGTCGGTGGGAATTTGGCCGGGTTGGAAGCGGTTTTGTAGAGGAGCGCCGTCCACGAAATTCCAAAGGAATTCAGAAAAACCTTGGCTCTCCTGAATGGACAGATAGGCACGTGCGCTGTGGATGGTGCCTTCGATCTTGCCACGGTGACGGATGATTCCGGGGTCTGCAAGCAGGCGGGAGACCTCGGGCTCGCCCCAATTGGCGATTGTTTTGGGGGAGAAACCGGCAAAGGCCGTACGGAAATTGTCGCGCTTTCTCAGAATGGTGATCCAGCTGAGGCCAGCCTGAAAGCCATCCAGGATCAGCTTTTCCCATAAGGCACGCGGGTCCCATTCGGGCACGCCCCATTCATGGTCGTGATAGGCCACGTAAAGCGGGTCCGTCCCGCACCAAGGGCAACGCTGATGGGACATGATTGAACCCCTGAATGTTTGGTTTTTTGGCAGACATTCACCAGTCCTTTACCTCTATGGCGGCACGCTGCCAAGGTGCGAGCAAGGAAGGGGAACCCCCGTGATGCCGTTATCCAAACCAAGGATTGATGCCTATGGCGGGCATGACAGCCCGCTTGGAGTTGCCATCTCGAAAGGCGATGCCGAGATCATGGCGATGGTTGGCGAAGCGGTGCGCACGCGTCGGCTGCGACTGGCCTATCAGCCCATCGTGACATCGCGGGACCCAAGCAAGGTTGCGTTCTATGAGGGCCTGATCCGGGTCGAGGAGCCGAATGGCCGGATTATCCCCGCTAGTGATTTCATGGGCGCGGTTGAGGGGCAGGAGTTGGGCCGCGAGATTGACTGTGCGGCGCTGGAATATGGCCTGACCACCTTGGCAAAGCACCCGCACCTGCGGATTGCGGTCAACATGTCGGCCCGGTCCATCGGCTATTCCCGGTGGATGACGACCCTGAAACGCGGTCTTGACCGGGACCCGACGGTGGGAGAGCGGTTGATTCTGGAGATTACCGAAAGCTCGGCCATGTTGGTGCCGGAACTGGTGTTGAACTTCATGGATGAGGTTCAACGCAAGGGGGTCGCCTTTGCGCTGGATGACTTTGGCGCAGGCTTCACGGCGATCAGGTACTTCAAGGATTTCCTGTTTGACATCTTGAAGATCGACGGCCAGTTCATCCGGGGGATTGATCGGGACCCTGACAATCAGGCGGTTACAAGGGCACTGCTGGCGATTGGCCGGCATTTCGAGATGTTTACGGTCGCAGAGAATGTAGAAACGCCGGAGGAGGCGGCGTGTCTGCGGACCTTGGGGGTCGATTGCCAGCAGGGCTACTTGTATGGCGCACCAACGGTCAAGCCGCAGTGGACGCAGACAGACATGCGCAAAGCGGGCTGACGGGCGTTTGGTCTGGCTTTGGTTTGAGCGGGACGGAACAGAATGGGATGGCAGATGTACGGGATTGGTGTGCTGGTGGGCTCAGTCTTACCCGCCCTTGAGGCTGGCACGGGCTGCCAGGGCTGCACCACCCGCGATCATCAGGGCCGATATCAGCAACAAAGGCGTTGCTTCGGCCCGGCCTAGGACGATGAGGGCAAGGGTTGAAAGCAAAGGGGCAGCATAGGAGGCCACGCCCAAAAGCTGGATGTCGCCCCGCTTCATCCCGATATCCCACGTGAAGAACGCCAGTCCCACCGGCCCAAGGCCCAGAAGTACGATGGATACCCAACCTGAGGTACTGTCAGGCCAAGCTGTTGTTTCCAATGACAGATGCGCACCCAAGGATAGTGCCGCAGTGGCCAGACAGTAGACCGTCACCGCTTCAGTCGGCACGGCGCCAAACCGGCGGGAGGCGACGGAATAGACGGCCCAAGTGACCGCACAGACAAAGGCCAGTGCCATCCCCGGCAGGGCCCCCGGCCGCCAACCTGCTCCCCCGGCCAGCAAGATCAGTGCGGCACCGCCAAGGGCAAGAAGGGCACCAACAACATGCATGGGCCGCAAACGCTCTCCCGGCAACAATCCGGACAGAAGGACGATGAACAGGGGCCAAAGATACGCGATCAGCCCGGTTTCGGCATAGGGCGCCCAGCGAAAGGCGGTGAAGTAAAGGAAATGATAGCCAAAAAGCCCGATGGTGCCTGCGGCATAGACCTTCCAGCCTATGTCGCGCAACACGCCAAACCCGGCGCCCCGCGCCATCCAGATCAGCCCGATGGACCCGCCAATGGCAAAGCAAATCGTGTTCAACTGCAGCGGCGGCACGGGCGCCGTGCCGATGGTCAGGGCCGCGAGCAGCGCCCACATCAGCACGGCCGAGAATCCGATCAGCGTGGCACGGCGTGTCATGCGCAATCCCCAAATTTCTTCGAAGAAATTTGCAAGAATCTTCGAAGATTTTTGGACATATCAGACGAAGAATTGTCCGCCATTAGCTGAAATGGTGGAACCAGTGATGAAGCCGGCGTCATCAGAGGCGAGGAACACGGCGATGCGGGCAATCTCATCAGGCTCGCCCAAGCGGCCCACAGGGATTTGCGGGATAATGCGTTCGTTCAGCACCTTTTCGTCCATCGCGCGCACCATTTCAGTGCCGATATAGCCGGGACAAATGGCGTTGACGGTGATGCCTGCACGCGCCCCCTCTTGTGCCAGGGCCTTGGTGAAGCCCAGATCACCGGATTTCGCGGCGGAGTAGTTGACCTGACCCGCTTGCCCCTTTTGCCCGTTGATCGAGGAGATGTTGATCACCCGGCCAAATTTGCGGTCGCGCATGCCTGACCACAGGGGGTGGGTCATGTTGAACAGGCCGTTCAGGTTGGTGTCGATCACTTCTTTCCACTGGGTCGGCGTCATCTTGTGGAACATGCCGTCCCGCGTGATCCCGGCATTGTTGACCAGAACCTCGACCGGGCCAAGATCAGCCTCGACCTGCGTGATGCCTGCCTTGCAGGCGTCATAGTCGGCCACGGACCATTTGTAGGTCTTGATCCCGGTTTCTGCGGTGAACGCCGCCGCCGCCGCGTCATTGCCTGCGTAGTTCGCGGCCACGGTATAGCCCGCTGCCTTCAACGCCACGGAAATGGCTGCCCCGATACCGCGTGTGCCGCCGGTCACCAATGCTACCCTTGCCATCCTTGATCCCTTTCGATCTGAATTCTGGAAAAGGCGGCCCGCATGGGGTGCGTGCCGCCAAAGTCATGCAGCCTAAATCAGGCGCGTTCGATGCACATGGCGACACCCATGCCGCCCCCGATGCAGAGCGTTGCCAGACCCTTGGCCGCACCCTGACGCTTCAGCTGGAACAACAGCGTGTTCAGGATGCGCGCGCCTGAGGCGCCGATCGGGTGGCCGATCGCAATGGCACCGCCGTTGACGTTGACCAGCGCCGGGTCCCAGCCCATGTCCTGGTTGACGGCACAGGCTTGGGCGGCAAAGGCTTCGTTCGCCTCGACCAGATCCAGATCGGCGACCTTCCAGCCCGCTTTTTCCAGCGCCTTGCGGCTGGCATGGATCGGGCCCGCGCCCATGATCGACGGGTCCAGACCGGCCGTTGCATAGGAAGCGATGCGGGCCAAGGGGGTAAGGCCGCGCTTTTCCGCCTCAGTGGCCGTCATCAGTAGCACTGCCGCTGCACCATCATTCAAGCCCGATGCGTTGCCAGCGGTTACCGAGCCATCCTTGGTGAAGGCGGCGCGCAGTTTGGACATCGAATCGAGCGTGGCCCCGTGGCGGATGTATTCGTCCTGATCCACAGTGATGTCACCTTTTCGGGTTTTCACCACGAAGGGCACGATTTCATCTACGAAACGCCCGGCCTTCTGCGCCGCTTCGGCCTTGTTCTGGCTGGCCAGGGCAAAGGCATCCTGCATGTCGCGGCTGATCTGCCACTGGTTGGCGACATTCTCGGCCGTCTGACCCATATGGTAGTTGTTGAAGGCGTCCCAAAGTCCGTCGCGAATCATGCTGTCGATGAAGGACATGTCGCCCATCTTCTGCCCGGCCCGCAGATGCGCGACATGGGGGCTGAGGCTCATGCTTTCCTGACCGCCGGCCACGACGATGGAGGCATCGCCAAGTTGGATGTGCTGTGCGGCCAGAGCGACGGCCCGCAAGCCTGAGCCGCAGACCTGATTGATTGACCACGCACTCGCCTCTTTGGACAGACCGGCCTTGATATGGGCCTGCCGCGCCGGGTTTTGGCCCTGACCAGCGGTCAGAACCTGACCCAGGATGGTTTCGGATACCTCGGCCTTGTCGATGCCCGCACGGGCCACAACCTCGGCGATCACCGCAGCGCCCAGATCATGTGCCGGGGTGGCTGCAAAGCTTCCGTTAAAACTGCCGACAGCGGTACGCGCCGCAGATACGATCACAACATTGGTCATGGTTTCTCGCCTCTGGTTTCAGGTCTGCTGGGGGCGAAGGGGCGCTCCCTATTCTCGCAGAATGCCCTAGCGGCAAGGCGCGTCGAAGGCAATCACTTCGGCAGGTCCCTGCGCGAAAGGTCGCAGTCCTGCCGAGGAACCAGAGTGTCAAAGCAGGCCAATTGGTTTGCCAAAAGTCCGCCCGCTGAGAGGGGGTCGCGCAGCGGTGAACCGCGCCACCCATGTTGTTGGTTCAACCCATCGCTATTCTAAGACTGAACGGCGGTCGCGATACTAAGCTCCTTGCAGGCGCGAGATTTCTTCCTTGAGCTTCAGCTTCTGCTTTTTCAATTCGGCGATGCGAAAGTCGTCGGTGCCCGGCGCGCGTTGCGCCTGTTCGACGGCGGTTGACAGGGTTTCGTGCTTACGTTTCAGTTCCGCGATGTGCGAAGCGATGGTCATAAGTATCCTCCTTTGCCAGTTTCCAATGAGGACAGTGCAGCACGAATTTGCCCCCCTGTCACGAAATCTTCACAGAGCGCAGGAACCAAGTTCGGAAAATTCAGCGGAAACTGGCTGAAAGATCGGCGGCCTCGCGCAGAACTGTCTGTGCTTCGGGCGTATAGGATTCGCGGTCGCCGTCGTGGGTGTCGCCTTGGTGCAGAACGAAGGGGGCAAGAAGGCGAAACGCGGCGCGGCCGGTCTTGCGTGCGCGCAGAATGATGCGCAGGGCTGGCTTGCCCGCGCGGGGTGCCAGAGGCAGGACGGTGGCCGAGCCCATGCCCGGATTGAGGCAGGCAAGCAGGTCGGGCAGGCTGTCGGCCCCTGCAATCAAAGTGAGCCAGCCGCCGGGTGCCAGCCGGCGTGCGGCAGCGCGGACCCAGTCGGACAGCGGGGTTTCGGCGCGCAGGGCCATGTCACGGGCCGTGATGGGTGAGGCAGAGCCGGAGCGGGGATAATAGGGCGGGTTGGCGATGACATGGTCAAAGCTGCGCTTCAGGGGGGCGGGAATGGTGGCCAGGTTGCCGGTTTCAACATGGAAGGGGATGCCGTTTTCGGCGGCATTGCGCCGCGCAAGGGCGGCATAATCCTCTTGCAGTTCTAGGCCATAGAGGGTCAGGCCGGGCACGCGGTGGGCAAGGCACAGAGCAGCAGCCCCCGCACCGCAGCCAAGATCGAGGACAGATTGGCCGGACTTTGCGGGGCAGGCGGCGGCCAGCAGGACCGGGTCGGTTGCCGCGCGGTAGCCCTTGATCGGTTGCCACAGGTGCAAACGGCCGCACAGAAAGGCGTCCCGCGATAGCTGATCTGCGGGGAAGGTCATTGTGGGCAGGCGTCGGGCGGAAAATCGTTGTCGATCAGGGTGGCGCGGGCCATGAAATGGTCGCGGTCGGCGACCATGAGGCGGCGGGGCAACAGGAAGGTGGAGCCTTGCAGGATGCTTGTGTGGACGTCCATCTCGAACGTCGTTATACCCTCACCGCCAAGCAGGGCCTGGGCGAAGGCAATCAATGTCGGGTCGGTGGTGCGCAGCAACAGCTTCATATCCTTGATTTAAGGGTCGGGCGCTTTGATGTCGAGGGTTGGGATGGGAATGATAGACAAAGTGGCCAAGCCGCAGGATGTTCTGGCCGCGGCCTTGAGTGACGAGATGGCAGCGGTGAGCCGGTTGATCCGTGAGCGGATGGCCAGTGAGCACGCGCCCCGCATCCCGGAGGTGACCGCCCACCTGGTTGAGGCCGGAGGCAAGCGGCTTCGGCCGATGTTGACATTGGCTGCGGCGCGGATCTGTGGGTACGAAGGCCCCTATCACGTGCATCTGGCGGCGACGGTGGAGTTCATCCACACGGCGACCCTGCTGCATGATGATGTGGTGGATGAAAGCGCAAGGCGGCGGGGGCGGCCTACGGCGAACCTGCTATGGGACAACAAGTCAAGCGTGCTGGTGGGCGATTACCTGTTTTCCCGCAGCTTTCAGCTGATGGTCGAGACCGGGTCGTTGCGAGTATTGGACATTCTTGCCAATGCCTCGGCCACGATTGCCGAGGGTGAGGTGCTGCAGCTGACAGCAGCGCAGGATCTGGGCACCGGCGAAGCAGTGTATTTGCAAGTGGTGCGCGGAAAGACGGCGGCGCTGTTCTCAGCCGCGACCGAAGTGGGCGGCGTGATTGCCGGGGCACCAGAGGCCGTGACACGGGCATTGTTCGAATATGGTGATTGTCTGGGCATAGCGTTCCAAATCGCCGATGATTTGTTGGATTATGGTGGGTCATCCGCGGCCATCGGCAAGAACACCGGCGATGATTTTCGTGAGCGCAAGGTGACATTGCCCGTGATCAAGGCCGTGGCCAAGGCGTCGACAGAGGAGCGGGCGTTCTGGGTACGAGTGATCGAGAAGGGGCAGCAGGCCGATGGTGACCTTGCCCATGCGATGGCGCTGATGGAACGGCACGGGGCGATGGAGGCTGCACGGGACGCGGCACGTGGATGGGCGGCCAAGGCGCGGCAGGCCTTGATGGCGGTGCCGGACCATCCGCTAAGGCAGGTCTTGTCGGATCTAGCAGATTACGTGGTGTCGCGCATTGACTGACGGGCGGAAGCCTGCGGCGCGGATATTTGGGCCAGCGTGAAATGGGGTCAACCCAAGGTGGTCGCGGTGATCCACCATTCTGGGTGGCTGGCTTGCAGACGAGCGGCGGCGGCTGTTGCGGCGGCGGGGCTGGTAAACAGGCCAAAGCAGGTGGCACCCGAGCCTGACATGCGGGCGACCAGGCACTCGGGCTGTGCCTGCAAGGCGGCGAGTGTGGTGGCGATCCCTGGGGCGATGGTGCAGGCGGCAAGTTGGAGGTCGTTGCGCTGGGTTTGGAGATATGCGGCAAGGGCCGCAGCATCGTGCAGAGGTGGCGGCGGGTCCAGCCCCGGGTTGGTGCGGCGTTGCAGGGCGGCGAAAACCTGAGGTGTCGGCACGGCGACACCGGGGTTGGCGAGGACGACGGAGACCTGAGGCAGTGTGACAGGTGTGATCTGTTCGCCGATGCCTTGCATTCTGGCGGACTGGCCAGACAGGCAGACCGGGACATCCGCGCCAAGGCCAAGGAGCATATCCGCGCTGGGCAGAGGCACCGACCAGAGGTCTGACAGGGCGTGCAAGGTTGCCGCAGCATCAGCAGATCCACCGCCGATACCCGAGGCCACGGGCAAGTGTTTGTCGAGTATAATCCTTGCGCCAAAGGCGGGGTGCAGGGCACGGGCTGCGCGCAGGACAAGGTTGTCGGTGTCAGACAGGCCGGCCGACTTTGGGCCGGTCAGGTGCAGCGACAAAGACGGGGCAGGTTCGGCGGTGATCTGATCACCGACATCGGCAAAGGCGACAAGGCTGTCCAGTAGATGATAGCCATCGGCGCGGCGTCCTGTGACATGCAAGGCCAGGTTGATCTTGGCGCGGGCGAAAGCCTTAGTTGCCATTGCTTTTGGCGGCCTCTTCCTCTTGCAACACAACGTCAAGACCGACCTCGATCTTGCGCTGGATGCGGGGTTTTTCCTTTTCAACCGGGTTGAATGACAGGGCCCGACGCCATTGGAACTGCGCCTCGCGCTTGCGGCCTACCATCCAGTAGATATCGCCCAGATGGTCGGTCACAATCGGATCGACAGGCATCAGGCGCGAGGCTTTTTCTTGCGGGGCCACGGCCTCGGCGAAGCGCCCAAGGCGGAAATAGGCCCAAGCAAGGCTGTCGACGATATATCCTGTTTCGGGTGATGCAGCGACGGCGCGCTCAATCATCTCAAGAGCTTCTGCCAGGTTTTCGCCACGGTCTACGTACGAATAGCCAAGTTCGTTCAGCAGACGCGGCTCGTCCGGTGCCAAGGCAAGGGCGCGGCGGAAGT
>CAMDHB010000127.1 GCA_945897655.1 Pseudorhodobacter antarcticus | reverse complement strand
CGCAAATCGGATCAGCGCGCCATCACCGCCGTCACTGGGGCCAGTGACACCGTCGCCGCCCGCCCCTCGACCGTCCATTCCAGAATGGCCGCCACAGTCTCGGCCCGTGTATCGCCGATGACCACCACAGCCCCCTCCTGCGCCGCCTTGAAGGCGGCCCGGTCCAGATAGCGCCGGATGGTGATCTTGCTCTCGCCCTCGGCATCCAGAACCCGAAAGATCACGGCGGCCGGAACCCCGTCACGCCGGGCGATCTGATCCGCAGCGTTCAGGCCCCGGTCATAGGTAACCAACCCCCGCCCTTCGCCCTTGATGACCGGCAACACCAGCGTGGCCAGCGGGCGCTGATCCTGAAAGCCGCCGATGTCCTGATCAATCACCCCAACACTTTCGGGCAGGATCGCGCTCAGCGTGGCAAAGGTCGTCTCCAGATCCGCCGCCGTCGCCCCCGGCGGAATACCATTGGCCAGCGTCAGCACCTCTTGCCCCGCCCCGCGGTACATGGCCGAGGCTTCGCGCGCATCGGTCGTCAGCGGGTCCACCACAAAGCTGACCGGGAAGGGCAACTTCGCAAGCTCTGCCCGGTCCATCCCTGCGTCACCCACATCCCGCAGCAAACTGGCAAACAAGGGCTTGCCCTCCGGCTCGAACGCCCGTGCATACAGTGTGAACGGCGTCGCGACCGCGTTCACCGCCGCCTCACTGCCGATCTGCGGCAAAGCACCGACCTTGACCCCCGGCACCGCCTTGTCCATCACCGTCGTCGGCAGCTTGTCCTCCAGCGGTTTCACGGCAGGCAGCGTCGGCTGGTCGTCCTGCAGGGTCGAGGCGGGGCTCGGCTTCGGCGCCACCTCGGTCTGCGGTTCGGGCGCAGGTTCAGGCACAATTGCGGCCACTTCGGGGTCCGCCACCGGCGCGATCTGCGGCAAACGCGACGGCTCGGCCTGACCCGGGGGCTGGCCCGGCACCAAAAGCTGGTCCCCGGGCCCTTCGGGTTGCTCCGGGACCGGTTCTGTCATCGCAGGGGGCGGCTCCTCAGGGGGCACAGTCAACGCCTGATCAAGGCCCGTCAGCGAGGGTGGCTCCTCGGCCATCGCAGGGGCCCGCGGCACGGGTAACGCCTCTGTTGCCACGGGGGCATCTGGTGCAGTGGCCACGGCTTGCGGCGGCACAGGGTCCAGCGGAGCCAGAGCCGAGGGCGCCTCGGTCGCCGCCTTGTGCCGCGCCGCCGTTTCGACCCACACCCTGTCCGCCGCTGCCTGCGCCGCTGCCGCCTTATCTGCCGCCACCTTCTTGGCGGCAGCCGCCTCAGCCGCCATTGCTTCTGCGGCTACCTTCTCCGTCGTTGCTTTCGCAGCCGCTTCCGCCTTCGCGGCCGCCGCCGCTTCTGCAGCCGCCGCCTCTGCAGCTACCTTCTCCGTCGCTGCTTTCTCAGCCGCCGCTTCTGCTGCTACCTTCTCCGTCGCTACTTTCTGAGCCGCCGCTTCTGCTGCTACCTTCTCAGTCGCTGCTTTTTCCGCCGTTGCCTCAGCCGCAGCCTTCTCAGCGGCAGCAGCTTCAGCCGCAGCCCTCTCAGCCGCTGCCGCCTCTACCGCCACCTTCTCCGCTGCTGCCAGCGTGTCGGCATCTGACGCGCCCACGACCTCCGCCGCACTCTCTTGCGCAGCCGGTTTGGGCACGGGTGGGGCCAGCTGCGACAGGATCACCAACCCGCCCAACGCCACCAACCCGCCCCACAGAACGCCTGCCCCAAATCCTCGCGCCAAAGCCGCCCCCGTTTGCCTGATCGACCCGCTGTTCAGCGTCCATTTCTCTTGACGCCCCAAGGCCTTCCTGCCCATGTATAACCCGGACTTGCCACCGCTTCATCCCCCTTCCTTGAAGGCACTGCCCCAAAGGCCACATTATGCTGCTACTGATCGACAACTACGACAGCTTTACCTACAACCTCGTGCATTACCTGGGCGAACTTGGGGCCGATGTTCTGGTCAAACGCAACGACGCGCTGGATGTCCAGGCCGCAATGGCCCTGCGGCCATCCGCCATCGTCCTGTCACCCGGTCCCTGCGACCCCGATCAGGCCGGCATCTGCTTGCCCCTGACCCTTGCCGCCGCCGAGGCTGGCATTCCCCTTCTGGGCGTCTGTCTGGGTCATCAGACCATAGGCCAAGCCTTTGGCGGCCATGTCGTGCGCTGTCATGAGATTGTGCATGGCAAGATGGGCACGATGCACCACGCAGGCCAGGGAATGTTCGCAGGCCTGCCCTCGCCCTTCCTTGCCACCCGCTATCACAGCCTTGTCGTGAACCGCGCCACCCTGCCTGCCGCCCTTGAAGTAACGGCTTGGCTGGAAGACGGCACCATCATGGGCCTGCGCCACCGCTCCAAACCCATCGAGGGCGTGCAGTTCCACCCCGAATCCATCGCCTCTGAACACGGCCACAAACTCTTGCAAAACTTCCTGACCCTCGCACAGGTGCCGGCATGAGCGATATTCTCCGCCCCCTCATCGCCCTTGCCTGCGAACGCCCGCTGACCCGGGCCGAGGCGGAAACCGCGTTCGAGACGCTGTTCGAAGGTGCCGCCACCCCCGCCCAGATGGGTGGCTTCCTGATGGCCCTGCGCACCCGGGGCGAGACGGTCGACGAATTCGCTGCCGCAGCCTTTGTGATGCGCGCCCGCTGTCTGGCCGTTCAGGCCCCGCAGGGCGCGATGGATATCGTCGGCACTGGCGGCGATGGCAAAGGCACTTTGAACATCTCGACCGCTACTGCCTTTGTGGTTGCCGGGGCTGGGGTAACAGTGGCCAAACACGGCAACCGCAACCTCAGTTCCAAATCTGGTGCTGCGGATGCGCTGACGGAACTCGGCCTGAACGTCATGGTCGGTCCGGCGGTCGTGGAACGCTGCCTCCAGCAGGCTGGCATCGGCTTCATGATGGCCCCGATGCACCACCCTGCCATGCGCCACGTTGGCCCGATCCGCGCCGAACTGGGCACGCGGACGATCTTCAACATCCTGGGGCCACTCACCAACCCCGCCGGGGTGAAACGCCAACTGACCGGCGCGTTTTCCCCCCGGCTGATCCGCCCAATGGCCGAAACCCTCGCCGCCTTGGGGTCAGAAAAAGCCTGGCTCGTCCATGGCAGCGATGGCACGGATGAATTGTCCATCGCAGGCCCCAGCGCCGTTGTGGCGCTCGACCACGGCCAGATCCGCGAATTCACAATCACCCCCGATGATGCCGGCCTGCCCGCGCACCCGTTCTCCGCCATCCTTGGCGGCACCCCGGCCGAAAATGCCACCGCCTTCCGCGCCCTGCTGGACGGTGCCCCCGGCGCCTACCGCGATGCCGTGCTCCTGAACGCCGCCGCCGCCCTGATGGTGGCCGACCGGGCCACATCCCTTCCCGAAGGCGTCACCCTTGCCCGCGCTTCCATCGATTCGGGGGCCGCCAAGGCCAAGATCACGGCATTGCAGCAGTTGACCCACGCCTGACCGTTTGGTGCCCCCAAACGTCCCACCACAAACCCTAACACGGGGTTAATAATTCCTGACAACCTGTTGATTATGATGAACTTTCGCTTCTGTCCATATATGGACACTCACGCCGCGCCGACCCTGACCCCATGCCGCGCCGCCAGATCACAGAAGAACTGCCACGCCACCCGGCCCGACCGTGCCCCCCGCGTTGCCTGCCATTCAATCGCCTCGGCCCACAGCCGATCCTCGGGCAGACTGACCCCATAGGCCGACATATAACCCCGGATCATCGCCAGATAGTCGTCCTGCGTGCAGGGATGGAACCCCAGCCACAGCCCGAACCTGTCCGACAGCGACACCTTTTCCTCAACCGCCTCACCGGGGTTGATCCCGGCCTGCCGCTCATTATCAATCATCTCGCGCGGCATCAGGTGGCGGCGGTTCGATGTGGCGTAAAACACCACATTCTCGGGCCGCCCCTCGATCCCACCATCCAGCACGGCCTTCAGCGATTTATAATGCTGGTCATCCTGCGCGAAACTCAGGTCATCGCAAAACAGGATGAACCGCGCCTCAGACCCCCGCAAATGCCCCAGCAATCGCTCGACCGAGGGCAGATCTTCCCGGTTCAACTCGACAATCTTCAGGTCAAACCCCTCGGCCCGCACCTGCGCATGCACCGCCTTGACCAGCGACGATTTCCCCATCCCCCGCGCACCCCAGAGCAAGGCATTGTTCGCAGGCAACCCCGCCGCAAAATGCCGCGTATTGGCCAGCAAGGTATCCCGCGACCGGTCCACCCCGATCAGCAGGCCAATATCCACCCGCGCCACGCGGGCGACTGGCTCCAGCCGGTCAGGCGCGGTGTGCCAGACAAACGCCTCGCCACTCAGGTCCGGCGTAGCCAAAGGCGCCGGAGCCAACCGCTCCAGCGCCTCGGCAATCCGCAACAGCGCATCGCTCACTTGGCCGCCTCTTCTTCGTCTTCCTCGTCCCACAGCCCCTCGGCCCGCAACTCCGCCTCGCGCCGCTTCTCTATGCGCCGGATCAGGAAGATGGACACTTCGTACAAGGGATAAACGGCCGAGAACAGTATCATCTGGCTCATCACATCCGGTGGCGTCATCAGCGCGGCCAGGATCAAGATCAAGACCACCGCATATTTCCGGACCGCAATCAGACCCTTGGACGTCACCAGTCCGGCCTTGCCCATCAAGGTCAAAAGCACAGGCAGTTGAAAGCACAGACCAAAGGCGATGATCAGTTTCAGCGCAATGTCCAACGTCTCGTTGACCTTGCCCTGAAACACGATGTCGATGCCGGTATCTGCCACGGCCGGAGCTGTATCCGTCACCCCCGTCACCGCCGGAATGATCGCCGCCACCACCGACGAGGCATCGGCAAATCCCAGGAAGAAGCCCATCGCAATCGGCGTCACGACATAATGGGCAAACCCGGCCCCAAGGATGAACAACAAGGGCGAAGCGATCAGGAACGGCAAGAAGGCGGATTTCTCGTTCTTGTAGAGCCCAGGCGCCACAAACCGCCACAACTGATAGCTGATCACCGGAAAGGCTGCCGCCAGCCCCACCACCATGGAAATGCGCACAAGGGTAAAGAAATACTCCTGTGGGGCGGTGTATTGCATCACCGGATGGGGGTCACCCAAGGCGCGCATGGCCTGTTCGATGGGGTGCAGCATATAGGTCAGGATCGGTTCCGCCACCACGAAAACCACAATGATGGCAACCACATAAGACCCAACCGCCCACATCAGGCGGTTGCGCAATTCGATCAGGTGTTCAATCAACGGGGCAGCGCTGCCGTCGATGTCGTCGGTCTTGCTCATTCTTCAACGGCCTTTTTCTTGCGCGGGGCTTTGGCCACCGGAGGAGGGGTGGCGCCATCAGCAGCAGGCTCGGTCTTCTTGCGCCGCGCGGGCTTGGCCGGGGTCGGCGTCACAGTTGGCGATGGTGCAGGTTCTTTCACCGCATCCACCGGCATCTCGTCCAATGCCTTCAACTTTGCTGCACTCTCGGCCAAAATGGCTTCGCGTGCCGCCTTCTTTTCGTACAGTGCAGCAGTGGCAGGTCCCGGTGCCACAGCCGAGACGGGTGCGACTTCGGACACAGCTTCAACCACAGGCGGCAGAATCGACGGTTCCGTGGTCACCGGGGCCGCCGCCAGAACCGGCGTCGCGGGCATCGGCGCAGGTGTCAGCGGTTTAGCAGCAGGTATCGTGGGTTTTGCCGCGTTCTTGATCGGGTCCCACTTCTCGAACTTGTCCATCGCCCCCTTGACGGTACTCAAACCCAAAGACGTGGGGCTCGTCATCGCCTTCAGGTCCTTGGCGACATCCTTGACGCCGGTTTCATTCGCCGCCTGCTCCATCGCGCGGTTGAACTCCCGCGCCATGTTGCGCATCTTGGCCGTCATGCGGCCTAGCTGGCGAAACATCTCTGGCAGGTCACGCGGGCCGATGACGATCAACGCCACGATCCCGATGACCAGCAGTTCGGACATGCCTATATCCATTGGGCCCTCCGAGGGTGCAAAAGGCTGATAATCAGACCTTTTCCTTCTCGATCGGGGTCACGTCCTTGGCTACGTCGGCCTGAGGCGCCGCTTCGGCCTCTTTGCTGCCATCCGACACGCCCTTCTTGAACGCCGTGATGCCCTTGCCGACTTCACCCATCAGCGAGGACACTTTGCCCTTGCCGAACATCACCAAAACCACAACCGCAATCAGCAGAAGCCCGGGAAGGCCGATATTGTTTAGCATTTTCTTTTCTCCATGAGGTCGGGTCGCAACCCGTTCAGTGCCACCATTGACCCAAGGCTTACGGGCAGCGCACGGAACATCAAAGACCCATTTTCCGCGATGCAGCAGAATCCCAAGCAAATCCGCTTTCAACTGACAGCTATATGTCAGTTGCTGTCTGGCACAAATGCCCCACGAAACCCTTTGTCGTGGAGTGACAAGATGCAACCGCCCCCCGTGCTGGAAGTTCTGACCTACCGCTTGACCCCGTCCCTGACCGCCCCGGACTATCTGGCCATCGTCCGCCAAACCGCCCCGGCAATCGCCTGCAATCCGGGCCTGATCTCACGCAGTCTTACCTGTGATGACACCGGCACCTGGACCGAGGTTTCCCGCTGGACGAGCCAGGCTCAGGCAAATGCCGCAGGTCAGGCCGTGATGACCGACCCCGACGTGGCCCCGCTGATGGCCGCCATCGACATGGCCAGCCTGACCATGCGCTTTGTCCCCATCCTGTGGCAAAACCCCGATTGACCCGCGCCGCCCCCGGGGCCAGTCTGCGCCCATGCGCCGCACCGACCGCCTGTTTGACCTGATCCAGATCCTGCGCGATGGCCGCCTGCACAAGGCGTCCGAAATCGCGCAGGAGCTGGAGGTGTCTACCCGCACCGTCTGGCGCGACATGAGCACGCTCATGGCCTCCGGCATGCCGGTCGAGGGCGAGCGTGGCGTGGGCTACATCCTGCGCGCCCCCATCACCCTGCCCCCCATGATCCTGACTTCTGCGGAACTGGAAGCATTCCGGCTGGGGGTCCGCCTTGTCGCCGAAGGGGCCGACCCCGGCCTTGCCCGCGCTGCCCGCAGTCTGGCCAACAAGATAGGCTCGGTCACCCCCGCGCCCCCCGAACCCGATGACGACGGTCTGTTCGTGTTCACCGGGCGCGAGGCGACCCGTGCAGCCCCCCACATGCCCATGCTGCGCGCCGCAATCCGGGCGCATGAGCGTCTGTCGATCACCTATGTGAACTCAGACGGCCTGGACAGCCACCGCGACATCCGCCCCCTGCAACTGGAATTCTGGGGCCGGGTCTGGACCCTCGCCGCCTGGTGCGAAGCCCGTGCCGATTTCCGCAGTTTTCGCGTGGACCGAATTCTGGCCATCACCCCCACCGGCGAAACCTTCCCCGATGAGCCCGACCGCGACCTTGCGACCTACCGCGACCGCGTCAAGGCCGAGGACGCGCCCTAAGCCGCCGGAAACACGAAACAGCGGTCCCTGCGGATCATCAACCACAACGCCGTTCCCGGTTTCGGCAAGAACACCCCAGGCACCGACGTGGTCAGCACCGATCCGTCATACTCCATCCGAAACTCCACCAATGACTCGCGCCCCAGATAACGCGCCCGTTGCACCACCCCCCGCGCTGGCGTGCCTTCCACCGCAGTGGGGTTCGGCCCCCGTCCCGCGCGGTCAAAGTCGATCTTCAGATGCTGCGGCCGGATGACAATATCCACCGCCGCCCCATCCACCTGCCCCGGCGTCAGAAACGCGCCAAAGGGCGTGTCGGTCAGCGCCCCCTTGGATACCCCACGGATCACATTGATATCGCTGAAAAACGCCGCCGCCGCCTTGTCCACCGGCGCGTTATAGACGTTATAGGGCGCCCCCTGCTGCACGATCCGGCCATCCCGCATCAGCGCAATCTGGTCCGCCATCCGCATCGCCTCATCCGGCTCATGCGTGACCAGCAGCACCGCCGCCCCCTCTTCTTTCAGCACGTCCAGCGTCGAATCGCGGATGCCGTCGCGCAACCGATTGTCCAGACCCGAAAACGGCTCGTCCATTAGCATCACACGCGGACGCGGAGCCAGGGCCCGCGCCAGGGCCACGCGCTGCTGCTCGCCCCCCGACAGTTCATGCGGATGCTTGTCGCCAAAGCCCGAAAGGTTCACCTTTTCCAGCAGTTCGCCCACTCGACGCGCACGAACACCGCGATCCCCGCTCAGGCCGAACCCCACATTCCCGGCAACGGTCAAATGCGGAAACAGCGCGAAATCCTGAAAGATCAAGCCAACACCCCGCGCCTCAGGCGGCAGGTTCACGCCGGGGCCAAACATCTCGGCCCCGTCAATCGTGATCCGGCCTGTGTCCGGCGTCTCGACCCCGGCGATCATGCGCAGGGTCGTGGATTTGCCGCAGCCCGACGGCCCCAGCAAACAGGTCACCTGCCCCGCCTTCACCGACAAGGACAGATCCTGCACCACCACCCGCCCACCAAAGCGGCGGGTGATCCCCTCAACCATCAAGCGCGTGTTCATGATTACCCGACTGATTTTCTAAGGGATTGCCTAACAGCCCACCCGTCGGCCTTCAACCCTGTCACATCGTGGTATTGCCGATCCCGCCATCCAGCAGAATGTTCTGCCCCACCATATAGCCCGCATGAACGCTGCACATGAACGCACAGGTCGCGCCAAATTCGGCCGCTGTGCCATAGCGCCGCACCGGAATCCGCGCCATCGACGCCGCCCGCACTGCCGGATCCCCCCCA
>CAMDHB010000126.1 GCA_945897655.1 Pseudorhodobacter antarcticus | reverse complement strand
GTTGATCAGGGCGTTCTTGAAGAAGGGCAGGGCCAGTTGGCCCGTCAGCGTGTCGGGGTGGAACTGGGCGGCGGCATAGGTCGCAAGGGCTGCGATCAAGAGGCCCAGCGCCATGCGGATGCGGCTGGAGACGCCCTTGGTGTTCTGTTTGGTGACCTTGGCATAGTCGTCGGCAAAGCCGATCAGGCCGAAGGCGAGGGTGACCAGCAGGACGATCCAGATATAGGGATTGTCGAGGCGCGCCCAGGTGAGGGTCGAGACGAGAAGGGCCGACAGGATCAAAAGGCCGCCCATCGTGGGGGTGCCGGCCTTGGCAAAATGGGTTTGGGGGCCGTCATCGCGGATGGGTTGGCCCTTGCCCTGCTTGCGGCGCAACAGGTCGATCAGGGGTTGGCCGAACATGAACCCGAAGATCAGCGCGGTGGCAAAGGCGGCCCCGGCGCGGAAGGTGATGTAGCGGAACAGGTTGAAAAAGTCGCCACCGTCCGAAAATTCGGTCAGCCAAAAAAGCATGTCTGTCCCCTAACGCTTGGGTTCTTGGTTTTCATTGGCTTGCCCCTTGACCCAATTTGCGCAGGGCGTCAACGACCAGTGACACCTTGATGCCCTTGGAGCCCTTGACCAGGACGACATCGCCCGCATCCACAAGGCCACGGGCCTGTGCGGCCAGTTCGGGGGCGGTGGCACACCAGAGGCCTTGTTGCCTGCGTGGCAAGGCCTGCCAGAGCGCGGCCATGCGGGGGCCGACGCAGTGGATGGTTGTGATCTGCGACAGGCCGGGGTGGCGGGCGATGGCGAGGTGGAGGTCTGTTTCGGTGGGCCCCAGTTCCAGCATGTCACCCAAGACCGCGATGCGGCGGCCACCGGAGATGCGGCCGACCTGATCTTGCGGGTTGGCGGCGATCAGCACGTCAAGGGCGGCGGCAAGGGAGGCGGGGTTGGAGTTGAAGGCGTCGTCGATCAGGTCGAAGGACAGGTTTTCGACCGGGTCCAGGGCGATGCGTTCGCGGGTGCCGCGTCCTTGTGGCGGGGACCAGCGGCCAAGGTCGGTGGCGGCGATGGCGGGGTCAAGGCCAAGGGCATCGGCGACGGCGAGGACGGCAAGGCCGTTGGCGGCGAAATGCTTGCCGGGGCTCATCACCTTGTAGAGGGTCGGGGTGCCCTGGCGGGTGGCGCGGACGATGGTGGCGGCATTGCCGACCGTCACTTGGGCAAGGTGGTAGTTGGTATCGGCCCGAGTGCCGAAGGTCAGGATCCGGGCGGCGTGGCGCTGTGCTTCGGCCAGCAGGAGGGGTGCGGTGGGTGGGTCGAGGGGGACGATGGCGGTGCCGCCGGGTTCAAGGCCCTGAAAGATGGAGGCTTTTTCGGCGGCGATGCCGTTGAGGTCGTTAAAGGCTTCCAGATGGGCGGGGGCGATGGTGGTGATGAGGGCCACATCAAGGCGGGACAGACGGGCGAGGGGGGCGATTTCGCCGGGGTGGTTCATGCCGATTTCGATGACGGCGAAATCGGTGTCGCGGGGCATGCGGGCGAGGGTCAAGGGCACGCCCCAGTGGTTGTTGTAGCTGGCCTCGGCTGCATGGGTGCGGCCCTGGCCCGACAGGACGGCGCGCAGCATTTCCTTGGTGGAGGTTTTGCCGACTGAACCTGTGACGCCGATGACGCGGGCCTTGGTGCGGGCGCGGGCGAAGGTGGCGAGGTCTTCCAGCGCTTTAAGCACATCGGGGACGATGAGGAGGGGGGCACCCGGGGGGACGCCTTCGGGGATGTAGGTCACGAGGGCGGCGGCGGCGCCTTTGGCGAGGGCGGCGGCGACGAAATCATGGCCGTCGCGGGCATCCTTGAGGGCCACGAACAGATCGCCAGGTTGCAGGGTGCGGGTGTCGATGGAGACGCCGTTGGCCTGCCAGTCGGCGGTGGAGGTGCCTTGGGTAGCGGTGGCGGCATCGGTTGAGGTCCAGAGTGTCATATCACACCGTCCAGTGCGGCCACAGCGACCGAGGCTTGTTCAACGTCGTCAAAGGGATAGATGTCGCCCTTGATGATTTGACCGCTTTCATGGCCCTTGCCTGCAATCAGAAGGGCATCGCCGGGCAGAAGGGCATCGACACCGCGCAGGATGGCTTCGGCGCGGTCGCCCACTTCGGATGCGCCGGGGCAGGCGGCGAGGATGGCGGCGCGGATGGTGGCGGGGTCTTCGGAGCGGGGGTTGTCGTCGGTGACATAGAGGACATCGGCATGGGCGGCGGCGGCGGCACCCATGAGGGGGCGCTTGCCGCGGTCGCGGTCGCCGCCTGCGCCAAAGACAACGATCAGGCGGCCAAGGACATGGGGGCGGAGGGCCTGCAAGGCGGTGGCAAGGGCGTCGGGGGTATGGGCGTAGTCGACAAAGACGGTCGCGCCGTTCTTGCGGGTGGCAGCGAGTTGCATGCGGCCGCGCACGCCGGTCAGGCCCGGCAGCACGCTGAGGACATCGCCGGGGGCCGCGCCTGCGGCAATCACCAGACCAGCGGCCATCAGAACATTCTCGGCCTGAAAGCCGCCGATGAGGGCAAGGCGGACTTGGTGCACGGCCCCTTTCCAGGACAGGCGCAGATCCTGGCCTGTGGCATCAAAGCGTTGGGCGAGGATGCGCATGTCGCAGGCGGCGTCATGGCCGACGGTCATGAGGTTCAGGCCTCGAGCGGTGGCGAGGGCTGCCAGTTCCTGGCCCTTGGGGTCGTTCAGGTTCAGGACGGCGGTGCCATCGGGCGGCAGGACGCGGGTGAAGAGGGCGGATTTGGCTGCGAAATACGCCTCGAACGTCTTGTGATAATCAAGGTGGTCTTGGGTGAAGTTGGTGAAACCGGCGGCCTTGAGGCGCACGCCGTCAAGGCGGCGCTGGTCGAGGCCGTGGGAGGAGGCCTCCATCGCGGCATGGGTGACGCCTTCGGCACTGGCTTGGGCCAGGATGCGGTGCAGGGTGATGGGGTCGGGGGTGGTGTGGGTGGAGGGGCCGGCCCAGGCCCCCTCGATCCCGGTGGTGCCGATGTTGATGGCGGCGTGGCCCAGAAGTGTCCAGATCTGGCGGCAAAAGGTGGCGACCGAGGTTTTGCCGTTGGTGCCGGTGACGGCAACCATTGTGGCGGGTTGGGCGCCGAACCACAGGGCGGCGGCAGAGGCGAGCGCCTCGCGTGGATCCTCGGCCACGATCAGGGCGGCGGTGGAGGTTGAAAGGGCATCATGCGCAATGCGGGCGCCGGTGGCGTCGGTCAGGATGGCGGCGGCCCCGGCGGACAGGGCGGCGGGAATGAAGGTGGCGCCGTGGACGGTGGTGCCGGGCAGGGCAACGAACAGGAACCCGTCGCGGACGGCGCGGCTGTCCTGGGTGATGCCGGTCAGAATGGGATTGCGGCCCGACCGGGCGGTCAGGCCGAGGGTTGCAAGGGTCTTGGGTGCGGGCATCGTTATTCGGTCACTTGGGGGGCCGAGGTGGCTGTTACCCCATCCAGCCGGGCAGTTTCAACTTGTGGCCGCATGCCCATCAGCGGGCCGATGCGGCGGATGATCTCGGCCGCGACGGGAACCGCCGTCCAACCTGCCGTACGGCGCGGTTTGGGGCCGGAGGTTTCAACCGGTTCGTCCAGCGTCACGATCAGCACATATTTGGGGTCATTGGCCGGAAAGACCGAAGCAAAGGTGTTGATCACCTTGTCACTGTCATACCCGCCACCCTTGCGCGGCTTCTCAGCCGTGCCGGTTTTGCCCGCAACGGCATAGCCCGGAACATTGGCCAGTGTGGCGGTGCCTTCGGTGACCACGCGGCGCATCATGGCGACACTGGCCAACGCCACCTCCTCGGACAACACACGCGGGCCTTTTTCGTGGGTTTCCGAATGCAGAAGGGTGGGTGTGACCTTGGTGCCGCCATTGGCGATGGTGGCATAGGCGGCGGCCAGGTTCAGTGGGCTCGACGAAATGCCGTGGCCGTAGGACGCGGTGATCGTGACAATGTCGGACCAGTTGGAGGGGACCAGCGCCTTGGCATTGGCGGCCTCGACCAGTTCAACCTGCGGTGCGGAGAGGAGGCCCAAGGACCCAAGGAACGCGCGTTGCCGTTCACCGCCGATCATGAGGCCGATATGGGCGGAACCCACGTTGGAGGATTTGGCGATGATATCGGTGACCGACAGGGTGGGGCCGTAATTGTGGTTGTCCCATTCGGCGATCCTGTACTTGCCCCAGCGCATGGGCGCGTTGGTGTCGACCAGGGTTTCGCTGTTCACCAGACCCAATTCCATCGCCTGCGCCACGGCAAAGATCTTGAAGGTCGAACCCAGTTCATAGACGCCCTGAACCGCGCGGTTGAACAGGGGGCTGTCCGAGGGTTCGCCCTCGGTCGGGTTGGCGGGGCGGTCGTTGGGATCAAAGGAGGGGAGGGACGCGAGGGACAGAATCTCGCCCGAGTGCACATCCATCAGGATGGCGGCGGCGCCCTTCGCACTCATCATGCGCATGCCTGCGGCCAGCACTTCTTCGACATTGGCTTGCAGGGTCAGGTCAATGGACAGGGTGAGAGGCGTCGAGGATTGGGCGGGGTCGCGCAGGCGGGCATCCAGTTCCTTTTCCAGCCCGGCGGTGCCGATCACCTCGGCGCTGTCAACGCCTTCGGCGTCAAAGGCGGCGCCGCCCAGAACATGGGCGGCCAGCGTGCCGTTGGGATACAGGCGCATTTCGCGGGGGCCAAAGTACAGGCCCGGATCGCCGATTTCATGGACGCGCTGCATCTGTTCGGGCGAGAGGACCTTGCGCACCCACAGGAAACTGCGGCCATCCGTGAAGCGGCGTTCCAGCGCCTTTGGGTCCAGCTCGGGGAAGATGGCGGCAAGTTCGGTGGCGGCATGGACGGGATCGACCATGTCGTTGGGCTGGGCGTACAGGGAATGGGTCAGCATGTTGGTGGCGAGGATGCGGCCGTGGCGATCAAGGATGTCAGCCCGCTGCGAGGTGATCTGCGAGCCACCGACCGAGGCGCGGGGTTCGGTGGGTTCGGACGCGGCCAGGGTGCCCATGCGGGCGCCGATGACGGTGAAGGCCATGAAGAAGGCAAAGCCCAGCACGAACAGCCGCCGTTCCGCGCGGGTGCGGTCACGGTCGCGCATCGCCTCGTGCCGGATCGCTAGATTTTCCTTTTCGATCACATCGGGGTTTTCGCCCTTTTGGCGGGCGTCCAGGATGCGGGCAAGGGGGCGCAGGGGGGTGCGGATCATGGCGTCTGCTCCTGCGGGTCGGTGCTGGCTATGACGTTGGGGTCAAGGGAACCCATCGTGTCAACCGTGCCGGTGATGCGTAGTTCGGGCGGCGGGGGGTAGGCCACCTGATTGGTATAGCCGAACTGGGCCGGTTCCATGGGCAAGAGGCCCAGTCGGTCAAAGTTGATGGTGGCGAGGTCGCGCAGGCGGTCGGGCCGGTTGAGGTAGGCCCATTCGGCGCGCTGCAAGGCGATGCTTTCGCGCAGCGTGGCAATTTCGTCCTGAAGGGCGGCCACATGCTTCAACTGGGCTTGGGTCGCATAGTTTTCGCGGTAGGCCCAGAACGCCGAGGCGAGGACGGCGAGAAATGACAGGATATAAAGCACGGGGCGCATCAGCGGCGTCCTTTGGTGGAAAGTTGCGGCACGTCTATCTGGGAGGGGTCAAGGGCCAAGGCGGGGGCGGCGGTGCGGCGGGCGACGCGCAGTTTGGCGCTGCGGGCGCGGGGGTTTTCGTCAAGTTCGGCATCGTCGGGGCCGATGGCCTTGGTGACCACGTCAAACCGGGCGATGGCTTGGGTCGTGGCGGGGGCATAGCGGTTGGCGTTGGCCTCATTGCCTGAGGCGAGTTGCAGGAAGCGCTTGACGATGCGGTCCTCGGTCGAGTGAAAGCTGACGACGGCCAACAGGCCACCGGGCTTCAACGCGCGTTCGGCGGCGGCAAGGCCTGCGGCGAGTTCATCATATTCGCCGTTGACCGCGATGCGGAGCGCCTGAAAGCTGCGGGTGGCGGGATGGGATTGGCCGGGTTTCGGGCGAGGCAGGCATTTTGCAACGATTTCGGCCAGACGAAGGGTGGACAGGATCGGGTCTTTTCGCTGCTCGACAATCGCATGGGCGATGCGGCGCGAGGCGCGCTCTTCGCCGTAAAGGTACAGGATGTCGGCCAAGGTACCCTCGGGTGCCGTGTTGACGATATCGGCGGCGGAGGGGCCAGATTGGCTCATCCGCATGTCGAGGGGGCCGTCTTTCTGAAAGGAAAAGCCGCGTTCGGGCTGATCGATCTGCATCGAGGATACGCCAAGGTCCAGCACAACGCCGTCAAGGGGTTCATCCGCAAGGGTGTCAAGGTTGGAGAAGGTGCCGGCAATCAGGCGCAGGCGGTCGCCATAATCGGCGGCCCATGAGGCGGCAAGGGTCAGCGCCAGCGGGTCCCGGTCGATGCCGATGACGGTGGAAGCACCTGCGGCCAGCAGACCACGGGCATAGCCGCCAAGGCCGAAGGTGCCATCCAGCCAGACGCCCGACACAGGTGCCACAGCCTCCAGCAGGGGGCGCAGAAGCACGGGAATATGCGCCGGCTTGTCATTCGGGCGACCGGGCGCTGCAAGGTGACCGGGCAGCGGACCGCTGGGTTCCAAGGCTGCCCCCTATTGTTTTGGCAAGGCCAAGGCGGCGCGGATCGCCTTGGCATCATCGCCCAAGGAGGGGGTGTCGGCGTCATAGGTCTCGCCAACCCAAAGCTCGAATCGGTCCAGTTTGCCCGCAAACGCGGCTGTGAAGCCCTTTGCCAACAGGTCGGGCGTCACGCCCATGCGGTCGCGCACCTTGAGCGGCAGGACCAGACGGCCATCCTCGTCAATCTCGACCTCGGCCGAGCGGGTAACGAAGGCCAGTTCCAGGCCATCCTTGCGTTCGCCAATCTCATGTGCGGCGATCTGGTCATAAAGCGTCTGGGTGCCCTTCATCGAAAAGCACTGCACAAAGCGGCCACCGGCACCGTAAACCATGTTCACGCGGGCGCGCCCACCTGTGCTGTCGGGGTCGCCCTGTTCCAGGATGCGGCGCATGGCGGCAGGGATCGAGACCCTCGCCTTGCTGTCTACCTTCTGGTAGAATTCGCCCTTGAACGCCTCCGTTGCCACGCCTTTCGGCCCTTCCGCACGACCCGCTCCGGGTCAGAAATGAAAACGGCGGATCGGGGGCTGCCACTCCCGATCCGCCGACTGTCCCCGTCACCGGGTCGTCCATGTGCGCGTGCCGCCTTGGGGGAGACGCTGCTCGCTCGCGCGCTGGATCTCTGCTTGATGAAACGTGGCCTGTATGAAGCCTGCCGTGTTTTTGTCGCCTGTTTGGGGTCTTGGGCTGCCCCTGCCTTGTTGTCGTTTCACCGTGAGAAAGGGATGACATGGTATTTCATGGAAATCAACTAGATTCTGCTCGAGGCCCGATAGATCTTGTGAGTGGGTGGGCCAGAAAACAGTATGTTGTGTCTAGCATTTGGGTCAATTTACACCTGGATTTTCGATATATAGTGTAAGTATGTTCATGAAGGCCTATATGTAGGGATTATGGTTGAGTGGAGCCTTTTCCCATTGTTTCCCACAAAAAGGATGAAATGTCTCGGAGTATCTGTTGGAGCTTGGTGGGTGGCGTCAAGAATCGCGGCGAGTTTCCGCCCATCCTCCGCCCATCCTCCGCTGGTTCGTGGCAGGTGATTCGGTTTTGCGAAAGGCTTGGCCTGCTTGCGGTGGGCGCGGGGGGCAGGCATTGTCAGCGGCGCATTCAAGGAGACATGCATGATTCCGGTACAGGGCTATCAAGGGCAGCGGGTGGCGGTGCTGGGCTTGGGCCGGTCGGGCCTGGCAACGGCGCGGGCGCTGATTGCGGGCGGGGCCGAGGCGCTCTTGTGGGACGACAGCCCCGAGGCCCGGGCCAAGGCCGAGGCGGAAGGGTTCACCTGCACCGATCTGACGCGCAACGCGGCGTTGGAGGGTGTGGCTTGCCTTGTCACTTCGCCCGGTATCCCGCATTTGTATCCTGCCCCCAACAAGGTGATCGCCCGGGCGCTGGACCTGGGCGTGGCTGTCGACAATGACATCGGGCTGTTTTTCCGCAGCTATGCCACGGCGGAGTGGGACAATTTCGAGGTGGCGCCGCGGGTGGTTTGCGTGACGGGGTCAAACGGGAAATCGACGACGACGGCACTGATCCACCATATCCTGCAGGAGGCGGGGCGGCCTTGTCAGATGGCAGGGAATATCGGGCGGGGGGTGTTGGATATTGAACCTGCACAGGATGGCGAGGTGGTGGTGCTGGAACTGTCCTCGTACCAGACCGAACTTGCCCGGGCGTTGACGCCGGATGTGGCGGTGTTCACCAACCTGTCGCCCGACCATCTGGACCGGCATGGCGGGTATGGCGGCTATTTTGCGGCCAAGCGGCGGCTGTTTGCCGAAGGGGGCCCCGACCGGGCGGTGATCGGGGTGGATGAGGACGAGGGGCGGTTTCTGGCCGGGCAGTTGGCTGAGGGGCCTGGCGATGACCGGGTGATCCGCATTTCATCGGGGCAAAAGCTGGAGGGGTTTGGCTGGGCGGTCTTTGCCCGCAAGGGGTTTCTGGCCGAGTGGCGCAAGGGGCGTCAGGTGGCGTCGATTGACTTGCGTGCCGTGCCGGGGCTGCCGGGGGCGCATAATCATCAGAATGCCTGTGCGGCCTATGCGGCCTGTCGCAGTTTGGGGGTGGCGCCCAAGCTGATCGAGGGGGCGTTTCATTCCTTTGCCGGGTTGCCGCACCGGTCGCAGCTGGTGGGGGAACGGGGCGGCGTCAGGTTCATCAATGACAGCAAGGCCACCAATGTGGACAG
>CAMDHB010000125.1 GCA_945897655.1 Pseudorhodobacter antarcticus | reverse complement strand
TGCGGCTGGACCGGCCTGTGTCGGGGACGGGGCTGGTGGCGTCGGTTACGTTTGGCGGCTGATCAGGTTGCGATCAGCATTTCGATGCCGTGGCTTTCGAATGCTTGCGCATCGGCATCGGAAATGCCGTCATCAGTGATGAAGGTGTGGATCAATTCCAGCGCGCCCAACCGGGTGAAAGAGGACCGGTTCACCTTGGCACTGTCGGCCACAAGGTAGACGCGGGAGGCTGCCTTGATCATCGCCTCTTTCAACTGCAGGTCGGCAAAGGACGGGTAGGTCAGGCCCGCATCCAGCGCCACGCCAGCGGTGGCAAGGAACAGCTTGCCCGCAAAGATGTTGCGGAAATAGTCCGCAGCGCGGTCGCCCGACAGGCTGAGCGTGGGCGCCTTGAACTGGCCGCCGGGCATGTGGACGGCAAAGCCGGGCACGGCGCCCAGCGTCAGCGCGATGTTCAGGGCAGTGGTGATGACGGTCAATTCGCGCTTGGCGGTCAAGCGGTTGGCGATTTCGGTGGTGGTGGAGCCTGCGTCCAGAATCAGCGTCTCGCCATCCCCCACCAAAGACGCGGCCAGTGCGCCGATCTTGCGCTTTTTGTCCATGTTGTCTTGATGATGCAGGCTTAACGCATGGACCTGCGCCCGAACCGAATTGAGGTAGGCCCCGCCATGTTCGCGGGTGATCAGCCCTTCGGTTTCCAGACGCTCCAGATCCTGACGGATGGTCGCCTCGGACACCGCAAAGGCCTGCGCCAGATCGCGGACGCGGGCAGCACCTTCTTCCTGAATCCATTCCAGAATGCGGCGGCGGCGCGGTTCGGACAAAAGGCCCGCAAAGCTGTTGTCTGCCCGATCACTGCCCATTGCCGTTTCGCCCCTGCCAGTTGGGATGAGTCTACGTTGAAATGAAAGTAATCGCAACCATTCTGGTCTTGATCTGTGGTGTTTATCCAGTCTTTGCTTGCATCAGGGCAGCGCAATGCATATGAACAGCAGTACTCGAAAGCATTCGAAACACTAAGGAGGGCGGCATGGCTGGTATCATTCGTCGGCAGGTGACATTGGGCGTGGTGATCGGCAGCCGCGCGTTCTTCAGCCCCGCCCCCTGTCAGGACAGCCGCCGCGAGACCTTGGCGCAGTTGGAACGGCTGGGGATCAAGGCGCTGATCCTGCCTTATGAGGCGACGGCGAATGGCGCGGTGCAGTCCATCCCGGACGCCGAACTGTATGCCAATTTCTTCAAACAGCACCGCGATGCCATCGACGGTCTGGTGATTTGCCTGCCGAATTTCGGGGATGAGATTGCCATCATCGAACTGGTTTCCCGCGCCAAGCTGGGCGTGCCGATCCTGTTGCAGGCCAGCAATGACGAGGTGGACAAGGTTTCGGTCAGCCAGCGGCGCGATGCGTTCTGCGGCAAGATCAGCGTGACCAACAACTTCTGGCAGTACGCCGTGCCCTTCACCGAAACCAGCAGCCACACCTGTGACACCTCCAGCGCCGAGTTTGGCGCCGATCTGGAGCGTTTTGCCCGGGTCTGCCGCACCGTGCGCGGCCTGACCGGCGCGCGGCTGGGGGCCATCGGGGCGCGGACTGGCGCGTTCCAGACCATGCGCTATTCTGAAAAGCTGTTGCAGGCGGGGGGTGTGACCGTTGTCACGGCGGACCTGTCCGAGATGATGGGGGCTGCGGGCAAGATCAGCGATACCGATGCCGAACTGCTGACCAAACTGGACCGCATCCGCGCCTATGGCACCATTCCGGCCCATATCAAACCCGAACAGATCGCCCGTCAGGCCAAATGGTCACTGGCTGTTGACCGCTGGATTGCCGAAAACGAATGTGACGCCAGTGCCATCCAATGCTGGCGGTCGTTGCAGGACAATTTCGGCTGCGCCACCTGCCTGACCATGTCGATGATGGGCGAGGAGTTGATGCCCTCGGCCTGCGAGGTGGATATCATGGGGGCGCTGTCGATGTATGCGCTGGCGCTCGCCTCGGGCGCGCCGCCGGCCATTCTGGACTGGAACAACAACTATGGGTCCGAGGTCGACAAATGCGTCTGCACCCATTGCGGCAATTTCCCGAAGAAGTTCATAGGCGCCACGCCCGAGATTTCTGAACTGGACGTGCTGGGCACCGTGATTGGCCGGGAAAAGTGCTTTGGCGCGGTCAAGGGCAAGGTGAAGGCGGGGGATATGACGTTCTTCCGCGTCTCCTCGGATGATCGTGCCGGGACGCTGAAAACCTATCTGGGGCAGGGGGCGTTTACGGATGACCCCTTCCCGATGGACGGCGGCATTGCGGTGTCGGAGGTCAAGGGTCTGCGGCGGTTGATGCGGTTTGTCACGCAGAACGGGTTTGAACATCATGTCGCAATGGTGCGCGGCCATCATGCCGATGTCGTGGCCGAGGCTGTGACGCGCTATTTGAAATGGCCGATGTACCACCACGGGGCCGAGGCTGAGGCGCAACTGTCCTACCCCAACCGTTTTTGACGATTACCCAAAGGACCGCCCATGTCGATGAACGACCCCATTCCCGCGATCCAGGCGCGTGCCCTATGGATGCGCCGCACGGCGTTTGCGATGGTGCACCGGGCTCAGTTGGGCCATCCGGGTGGCGACTTTTCGGCCATCGACATTCTGGCGGCGCTGTACTTTGGCGTGATGACGCATGATCCGGCCCGCCCCGACTGGGCGGACCGTGACCGGTTTGTCATGTCAAAGGGCCATGCGACGGGGGCGATTTATACCGCACTTTGTGCGGCGGGGTATTTTCCGGAAAGCTGGCTGGACACCTACATGGGCAATGGGTCCCTGCTGAACGGCCACCCGAACCGCAACTATGTGCCGGGGGTGGAAACCAACACTGGACCCTTGGGCCATGGCTTTCCGGTCGCCACGGGGATTGCGATGGCGGGCAAGATCAGGGGGACCAGTTACCGGACCTTTGTGCTGACGGGGGATGGGGAGCAGCAGGAGGGGTCGAATTGGGAGGCGGCGATGGTGGCCGCCCATGCCAAGCTGAACCGCCTGACCCTGATCATCGACCGTAACCGTTTGCAGCAGGGGGCGGGGACCGAGGAAACCTCAGGCCTTGACCCCTTGGATCAGAAATATGCGGCCTTTGGTTGGGATGTGGCGATGGTGGACGGGCACGACATTGCCGCGCTGGTCGCTGTGCTGGGGGCGGACCCCGGCGACCGGCCGCGCTGCATCATTGCCAACACGGTCAAGGGCAAGGGCGTGTCCTTCATGGAGCATCAGGCGAAGTGGCACCACGGCGTGCCCAATGACGCCCAATACGCCCAAGCCATGCAGGAGTTGGTCTGATGTCGGATGCCGTTGCAACGACGGGGCTTTATGACTGCCGCGATGCCTGGGCGCGGACGCTGGTGGACGTCGCGGCAGCGGATGCGCGCATCGTGGCGGTGGTGAATGACTCTGTGGGGTCCTCCAAATTGGGCGCGTTTCAAAAGGCGTATCCCGACCGGTTGGTGAATGTGGGCATTGCCGAACAGGTGATGGTGGGCGTGGGGGCGGGGCTGGCGAATGGTGGGTGCATCCCCTTCGTCTCTGCCGCGTCGTGTTTTCTGACCGGGCGTGCGCTGGAGCAGATCAAGGCCGACGTCGCCTATGCCAATTTCAACGTCAAACTGGTGGGGCAATCCTCGGGGATCGCCTATGCCGAACTGGGGCCGACGCACCATTCGATCGAGGATTTTGCCTGGCTGCGCCCCTTGGACCGCATCACCGTGATCGTGCCCGCCGACCCGTGGGAGGTCGAGCAAGCGGTGCGCTGGGCTGCGGTGCATGAGGGGCCGGTCTACATCCGCCTGTCACGGATGCCGGTGCCGATGCTGGATGTGCCTGACCGGGTGTTTTGCGTGGGCCGGGCCGAACTGGTGCGGGCGGGGTCTGACGTGGCGATCATCGGCTGCGGGACGACGGTGCATCTGGCTGTGAAAGCCGCCGATCTGCTGGAAGCACAGGGCATTTCGGCGCGGGTGTTGAACATGTCCACCCTGAACACGCTGGACGAGGAGGCGCTGCATGCCGCCGCTGCCACGGGCGCCATTGTGACGGTCGAGGAGGCTTGTGTGCGTGGCGGTTTGGGGGGTGCGGTGGCCGAATTCACGGCCTCGCACCGGCCTGTGCCGGTCGAGCGTTTGGGGTTTCAGGGCTTTCAACCGACCGGGTCGCTGGACTATCTGTTCCAGATCAATGACCTGACCCCAGAGGGCATTTCAGCCGCCGCTTTGCGGGCGCTGAAACGGGCGGGGCGCTAGGCCATGCCGCGCATTCTGGCGATTGATCAGGGCACCAGCAGCACCAAGGCGATCTTGATGGATGAGACGGGGGCGATATTGGCCCGCGCCTCGGCGCCATTGACCACGCAATACCCGCAGGATGGCTGGGCCGAACAATCGGCCGAGGCGATCTGGGCTTCGGTGCAGGCGGTGATTGCTGTGATCACGGCGGCGCATGGGGCCGCCGATGGCATCGCCATCGCCAACCAGCGCGAGACGCTGGTGGTGTGGGATGCGGCGACATCCGCGCCGATCTGCCCAGCGCCGATCTGGCAATGCCGCCGCACGGCGGAGGCCTGTGCTGCGCTGGTGGCCGAGGGGCATGATGCCGCCGTGGTGGCGGCGACGGGGCTGGGGATCAACCCGCTGTTTCCAGCCTCAAAACTGTCTTGGGTGCTGGACAATGTGCCGCAGGCGCGGGGGTTGCTGGCGGCGGGGCGGCTGCGGGCCGGGACGGTGGACGCTTGGCTGTTGTGGAACCTGACGGGCGGGGCGGTCTTTGCCACAGATCATTCCAATGCCAGCCGGACGCAACTGTTTGACACGCGTAGTCTGAGGTTCTCGGACGACCTGGCGCGGGTTTTTGGGGCGACTACGGCCTGTCTGCCCGAACCGCTGCCCTCGGACAGCCGGTTTGGCGAAACGGCGGCGGGGGCCACGGCCTTGCCTACGGGTGTGCCGATCCTTGCGATGATGGGTGACAGTCATGCAGCCCTCTATGGCCACGGCGTGCGGGCGCCGGGGACGGTGAAGGCGACCTATGGCACCGGGTCCAGCCTGATGACGCTGACGCCGGGGCGGGTAGCTTCGACCCACGGGTTGTCGGGGACCATTGCCTGGACCGACCGGCATGGCACGGCACACGCGTTGGAGGGGAACATCATCGTCTCGGCCCAGGCGGCGGCGTTCATGGGGCAGATCTTGGGGCTGCCGGTGGGGGAGTTGTCTGACCTCGCGCAGACGGTGCCGGATGCGGGGGGCGTGACCTTTGTGCCTGCACTGGCCGGCCTTGGGGCACCGCATTGGAACGACGCTGCGCGCGGGATGATCATGGGCATGACTCATGCCAACACCCGCGCCCATCTGGCCCGCGCCACGTTCGAGGCGATCTGCCTGCAAATCGCCGATGTCTTGACCGCGATGCAGGCAGACATAGGCCACCCCCTGCAAGCCCTGCGCGCCGATGGCGGGGCGTCGGGCAACCCCTTCCTGATGCAGATGCAGGCCGATATCCTGCAATGCCCCGTGCTGCAAAGCCCAGTCGAGGAGGTGGGGGCGCTGGGGGTGGCGGCGATGGCGCTGACGCATTGGAACCTTGGTCGCCCCGCCGACCCCGCCCCGCCGAGTGTGTTTCAGCCTGTGATGTCAGCCGAGCAAGCGGCGGCGCTGCGGGCGGGTTGGACGGCGGCGCTGGCGCGGGTCTGACGGGTTGTGGCGGGGGCGGGATCAGGGCAGGCTTCCGCCAAACTCAGCAGGAGACGGAAATGGGATATGCGGCGATAGCGGCGGGTCATGTGGCGGTTATCACCGGGGGGGCCAGCGGCATCGGGCTGGCCGCCGCGCTGCACGTTGCGGGCCTTGGGCTGCGGGTTGTGATCGCCGATCTGGGCGCTGACCGGCTGGAGACGGCCCGGGGCCGGATTGCGGCGGCCGGGGCGGCGGATGTCTGGGCGGTGGAGTTGGACGTGGCGGATGCGGCAGGCTTTGCCACGCTGGAGGCCGAGGTGACCCGGCGCTGGGGTGGGGCCGATGTGGTGATGCTAAATGCGGGGATCGGCCCTGCGTCTGATATCACCGGTCCTGCCGATGTCTGGCATCGCATCTTGGACGTCAACCTGTGGGGCGTCATCAACGGCGCGCAGGCGTTTCTGCCCGGAATGCTGGAGCGGGGGCGTGAGGGTTTGATCATCTGCACCGGGTCCAAGCAGGGCATCACCACGCCCCCCGGCAACCCGGCCTATAATGTCAGCAAAGCCGGGGTGAAGGTGTTCACCGAGGCGCTGGAGCATGATCTGCGCAGCCGCGAGGGGGCTCGGATTTCCGCCCATCTGCTGATACCGGGCTTTGTGTTCACCGGGTTGACAGTCGGAGTGGCCGAAAAGCCTGCTGCGGCCTGGACGGCAGAACAGACGGTCGATTTCATGATGGCCTCACTGGAGCGGGGGGATTTCTATATCCTGTGCCCGGACAACGACGTGCCCCGCGCCTTGGACGAAAAGCGCATCCTGTGGGCGGCAGGCGATATCGTGGAAAACCGCCCACCCCTGTCACGTTGGCACAAGGACCATGCCGAGGCGTTCAAGGCGCATCTGAAGGGGTAAGGCTGGGCTTTACCGGACGCTGGATGCCGGGATTTTGCGCGCCTTGACCTACGGACTGGGGGCGGAGGTTTTCCGGGCCGGTCTTGGACTGTTGGGTGCTGTGGAAGCGCGTTTGCAGGAGGGCCTTAGGGGGGATGCGCCCTGCGCCTTTCGCGTGGCGGAACCGATCTGGATCAGAATTCCGTCGACAGGGTGGGGGACAGTCAGAAGGCGGGGGTTTCACACCCCCGATGGGATTGCGGGCGCAATCCCATTCCCCCGTGGGATATTTGGACCAAAGTGAATGGCGGTCAGGTGTTCAGCTTCGCCTCAAGGGCTGCCACGCGGGCGGCGAGGGTGGTGTTTTCTTCGCGGGCCTTCTGGGCCATGGCGCGGACGGCGTCGAACTCCTCGCGTGTCACGAAATCGCGGTCGGCCATCCAGCGGTCGATCAGGCCTTTCATGGCCGTCTCGGCCTCGGTCTTGGCGCCTTGGGCGACGCCCATTGCGTTGGTCATCAGTTTCGACATGTCGTCAAAGAATTTGTTGCCGGGCTGCATGGGGTGGTCCTTTCATTTCCTCCTATATGGCGCGGAGGGGGATGATAGACAAGTGACCGGGGTGCGGCGGGGTTTGGTTGACTTCACGGTCCGGCGGGCTTTATTGCGTGCGGCAAGCATGAGGTCGTGATGTCCTATATCCCCTTTCCCCCGCTGAGCCCCGAGATTTTTGCCATCGACATTGGCGGCTTTCATTTGGTAGTGCGCTGGTATGCGCTGGCCTATATCGTGGGGCTGGTGGCGGGGTGGCTGCTGATCAGGCAGGCGCTCCGGACGGCGCGGCTGTGGTCGGGCGCCCCGGTGATGACCGAGGTGCAACTGGAAAACCTGCTGACCTGGGTGATCATCGGGGTCATTCTGGGCGGGCGGGTTGGCTATGTGCTGTTCTATCAGCCCGGGGTCTATCTGGCGGACCCCATGCAGATCTTGCGGGTTTGGGAAGGCGGCATGGCGTTTCATGGCGGCTTTCTGGGGGTGGTTGTGGCGGGCATCCTGTTTTGCCGGCGCGAGAAAATCTCGATGCTGTCGACCGGGGACATGATGGCGATGGTGGCGCCCATCGGGTTGTTTCTGGGGCGGGTGGCCAATTTCATCAATGCCGAGTTGTGGGGGCGGGCAACGGATGTGCCTTGGGCCATAGGCTTTCCCGGTGACGCGGCGCTGTGTGATGGGGTGATGTGCGGGCGGCATCCAAGCCAGTTGTATGAGGCGGTTCTGGAAGGGTTGGTGTTGGGCGCGCTGGTCCTGTGGGCCGTGTGGCGGGGTGGCTGGTTGCAGCGGCCGGGGCGGGTGATGGGGCTGTTTGTGGCGGGCTACGGCGTGGCGCGGTTCGTGGTGGAGTTCTTCCGGCAGCCGGATGCGCAGTTTGTGACGGCTGGGAACCCCTTGGGGTTGGCGTGGCAAGTGGGCGGTTGGGGGCTGACGCAGGGGCAGGCGCTATCTGTGCCGATGGTGGCGGTGGGGCTGTGGTTTTTGCTGCGGGCGCGGGTGTGACGCTGGCTGAGGTGATTGCGGGGCGGATTGCAGCGGCGGGGCCGATCACGCTGGCCGAGTATATGGCCGAATGTCTGCTGCATCCGACCCTTGGCTACTACACCACGCGCGACCCCTTTGGCGCGGGCGGCGACTTCACCACGGCACCCGAAATCAGCCAGATGTTTGGCGAATTGCTGGGGCTGGCCTTGGCGCAGTCTTGGCTGGATCAGGGCGCGCCGGGGCGGATTGTGCTGGCCGAGTTGGGGCCGGGGCGGGGCACGCTGATGGCCGATGTCCTGCGCGCCACGCGGGGGGTGCCGGGGTTTCATGCGGCGCTTACGGTCTGTCTGGTTGAGGCGTCGCCGGTTTTGCGGGCCAGGCAGGCGCAGGCCTTGGCGGGCTATGCGCCGGTTTGGTGTGACACGGTGCACGGCCTGCCGCAGGGGCCGCTGTACCTCTTGGCCAACGAGTTCTTCGACGCCCTGCCGATTCGCCAGTTTCAGCGCGAAGGGGCGGGCTGGCGAGAGCGGATGGTGGGGCTGACCGCCGGGCGTTTGGGCTTTGGGCTGGCTCCGGTGGCCGCTGTGCCGGGGTTGCCGGAGGTTGCGCCGGGAACGATTGTTGAGGTCTGCCCGGCGGCGGCGGGTATTATGGCCGAGGTGTCGGGTCGTATCGCAGGCCACGGCGGGGCAGCAGTGATTGTCGATTATGGCGATTGGGGTTCCCAGGGCGACACGTTTCAGGCGTTGAA
>CAMDHB010000124.1 GCA_945897655.1 Pseudorhodobacter antarcticus | reverse complement strand
TTCTTGGATCTTGATCTCTGCCGCAGCGGGCAGGGCCAGCAAAGCGACCATCAGGCCCCAAACGAACCGCATCATTGTGCCGCCTCCTCTTTGGTCAACCAGCCGGTCACGGCCTGCTTGCGGTCCAGCACCATCCTGGCCGCCGCCATCACCTCATCCTCCGTGACATCCTGCAAGATATCTGCCCAGTCCTGCACATCCTGCACCGACAGCCCAATGGACAGCGCCGCGCCATAGGTCCGCGCCAGGCCTTGCACATTGTCCCGGCCGTAAATCTCGGACGCGCGCACCTGCGCCTTGATGCGGGCAAAGTCTTCGGCGTTCACGCCATCCGCCAGAAACTTGGTCAAGACGGCGTCCATCGCCTCCTCAGTCTCTTGCAGGCCTTGCCCCGGCACCGGCACCACAATCACCCCAAAGGTATCGGCATCCAGCGACAGCCCATCATAAAACGCCGCCGTGTACACCGCCTTTTGCGTGTCAAACTGCAACGCCCGCGCCAGAACCGAGGTTGTGGGGTTGCCGCCCAGCAACTCGGCCAACAGCTTCAACGCTGCCGCCTGCCGCTGATCGCCGGGGTTCCTCTCGGGCGCAAGGTAAGTCCGTATCACATAGGGCTGCGCCACCCGCTCGTCCGCCAACACCATCCGCCGCTCGGCCAGTTGCGGCGGTTCGGTCGGCCGGATGCGTGGCTTGATCAGGTCCGACGGCGGCACCGGACCATAATGGACCTTGGCCATCGCCAGAACCTCCTCCGGCGTCACATCCCCCGCCACCACCAGAATGGCGTTGTTGGGCGCATAATTGGCCTGATAGAAATCCAAGGCGTCCTGCCGCGACAGCGCCTCCATCTCATGCCGCCAGCCAATGACAGGTGTGCCGTAAGGGTGGTTCATGTACTGCGCCGCCGCCATCTGCTCGCCCAGCAAGGCGCCGGGGTCGCTGTCTGTCCGCTCGTTCCGCTCTTCCAGAATCACCTGCCGCTCGGTCGTCACATCCTCCTCGGTAAGGTTCAGATTGCGCATCCGGTCGGCTTCCAACTTCATCATCAGGTCCAGCCGATCGCTCGCGACCCGCTGGAAATAGGCGGTGTAATCCAGACTGGTAAAAGCGTTGTCGCTGCCCCCTTGGGCCGACACGATCTTGGACAGATCGCCCGGTGCAACCTCCTTGGTGCCCTGAAACATCAGATGCTCCAGAAAATGGGCAATCCCGCTGTGGCCCGGGCTCTCATCCGCCGAACCGATTCGGTACCACACCATATGCACCACAACCGGGGCCCGGTGATCCTCGATCACCACCACATCCATGCCATTGTCCAGCTTGAAGGTGCTGACCGTATCCGCCCCGGCAGCCCCCACCATCAGTGCAAACCCAAAAACCCAAGCCAGCCGCATGAACACCCCTCCGATCACCTTCAAACAGAAGCTATGTCAGACCGCGCTCAAGGGCAAACCCTGCCACGCAGATGTGACAAGCGGTGACGCGCTTCAGCGGCCTGTTGATTTGGGCGGAGCCGAAGGCGTGGCAACCCCTGCCGCCCGCCACCGGACAAGCTCGGTTTCCGTGTCCAGCCAGTAACGGGCGTAGGCCTGATAATACATGTTCACCCCAAACAACCGCTCCAGCGGCCGCCCGCGGTTTTCCTGCCTGTGTCGACGATCCTCTGCCGCCAGCGCCGCGCGGATATCGGCCACCACACCCTGACGCCCGGCATAAGTCACCAAGCCCGTATCAGCATCCGGCACACCGCTCCCGTCAGGCACCCGCCCGCCCAGCGCGACGATCGCATCTGCAATCGGGGTTTGGTCGCTCAGATTGGCGGCACCCGGCGTTGGATCCGGCAACGCAGCCAGATCAGGTGGCAGTTGCAATGCCTTTGGCGGCAGAATTGCGAATTCGTCCGGCCCGTTCGTGGTGGACCGCAGGTTCATCAAGCGCGGCTCCCGACCAGAATTACCACAGGCCGACAGCACAAAAAACGCCATCCCAACCAGCGCAAGTGCCCACCTCGCCATCCGCATCCCTGATTCTGCCCCCGGTGGCACAAACCCCTCCCGGGTCTGCCTTTGCCACCTCTTACCGCAAAGCCTCAGGGTCGTCACGGGGTCTTTCCGCTCCGCCCCGCCTTGGGCTGCCCCTTGCCACTTTCCGAATTCGTCAGCAGCACCAACCCGACCGCCCCCAGAAACACCGCAATATCCGCGACATTGAATGCAAAGGGGTTTTCGATCCCGCAGCACGACATATTCAGAAAATCCGCGACCGCGCCATAGATGATCCGGTCCACCACATTGCCCAGCGCCCCGCCAATCAACAGACCGCCCGCCACCTGCGCCCAGACGCCGCCCTGATCGCGCCGGATCCAGATCCAGACCCAGCCCGAAATCCCCAAGGCCAGTGCCACCAGAAACCAGCGCGTCACCTCTGACCCATTGCCAAACAGGCCAAAGTTTATCCCGTCATTCCACGCCATACGGAACACAAGGTAAGGCGGCCAGACGTCAATCCCCAACAGATTGCGCAGATCCAGCCAGATCACCACAAAGTACTTGGTGATCTGGTCCAGCCCAAACACCGCCAGCGCCACCAGCGCCAGAACCCCGACCCGGTCCACGACAACTTGACTAAAATTTCGCTTCATTTCGGCCCAAATACTCCACGGGGGAAGACGCGATGGTTCCTCGAACCATTGCGTAGCGGGGGTGTGAAACCCCCGCACTGCCTCAATGCCGGAAATGCCGCTGGCCAGTAAAGACCATCGCCAATCCCGCCTCATCCGCCGCCGCGATCACGGCCGCATCATTCATTGACCCGCCGGGCTGGATCACCGCCACCGCCCCCGCCGCCGCCGCCGTCAGCAACCCGTCGGCAAAGGGAAAGAACGCATCCGACGCAACAACCGAGCCCGCCGTAGGGCTGACCGTCAACCCAAGCGTATCAGCCATGTCGCCCGCCTTGCGCGCGGCGATCCGCGTAGAATCCACCCGACTCATCTGCCCCGCCCCAATGCCAACCGTCGCCCCGTCCTTGACGTAGACAATCGCGTTCGATTTGACATGCTTGGCCACCTTCCACGCAAACAGCATATCCGCCATCTGCGCATCGGTCGGCTGCACCTTGGTCACCACCCGCAGGTCAGTTATCGGCAACCCCGCATAATCGCGGTCCTGCACCAAGAATCCGCCAGCCACCTGTTTGAACGCCAGCCCCCCCGCCCTTGGGTCAGGCAGCGCCTTCGTCGTCAGCAACCGCAGGTTCTTTTTCCCCGCAAACACCGCCCGCGCCGCCTCGGATGCGCCGGGCGCTATCACCACCTCGGTGAAAATCTTGACAATCTCCTCCGCCGTCTCCGCATCCAACGGCTGGTTCAGCGCCACGATCCCACCAAAGGCGCTGGTCTGGTCACAGGCATAGGCGCGCAAATACGCCTCCCGCAGCGTCGCAGCCTTGCCCACGCCACAAGGGTTTGCATGTTTGATGATCGCGCAAGTCGGCCCCTCGGAAAACTCGGCCACCAGCTCAAACGCCGCATCAGTGTCATTGATATTGTTATAGGACAACTCCTTGCCCTGCCATTGATGCGCCGTTGCCACCCCCTCGCGCCGCGTGCCATCCCGATAAAACGCCGCCGCCTGATGCGGGTTCTCGCCGTACCGCAACCCTTGGGCCAAAGTTCCCGCAAAAGACCGCTGCTTCGGAAACGGCTCCTTGAACTGCCCGGCCAACCACCCCGACACAGCCGTGTCATAGGCCGCCGTCCGCGAATACGCCGCCAGCGCCAGCTTCTGCCGAAACGCCAGCGTGGTCGCCCCGTCATTGGCCTTCAACTGCTCCAACAACCCCGGATAATCCGACGGATCCGTCACCACCGTGACAAAGCGGTGGTTCTTCGCACTCGCGCGGATCATCGCCGGTCCGCCAATGTCGATATTCTCGATGCAGGTCGCGTGATCGGCGCCCTTGGCCACCGTCTCCTCGAACGGATACAGGTTCGAAATCAGCAAATCGATCGGCTCGATCCCATGCGCTGCCATCGCCACCAGATGCTCGTCATCATCCCGCAGCGCCAACAACGCCCCGTGGATGTTCGGATGCAGCGTTTTGACCCGCCCGTCCATCATCTCGGGAAAGCCCGTAACCTCCGCCACATCCCGAACCGCCAGCCCCGCCGCCCGCAGCATCATCGACGTGCCCCCGGTTGAGATCAGCTCAACCCCCAGACCCGCCAGCGCACGCGCCAGATCAATCAACCCGAATTTGTCGGAAACCGAAATCAGCGCCCGCCCGATCGGCACAAGATTGGTCATGCGGCCCCCTGTCGTTGCTTAACCCTTGATCTCGTCCGTTATGTCCACACGGTCCAGATCCCTAATGGCCAGCGGAGTATCCTGCGCCTTCGCCAAGGTCCAGCCCACCTGCGTCTCGAAATCCAGCGCCCGCTGGGTCAGCACGATCTGAACCGTCTCCCGGGGCCGTAGTCGCGACTTCTCGAGATAGATTGACCGCTCCAGTGTCATCGCCGCCGCCCCGTCCTGCCGGAACACCCAGATCTCGCCACTGCGCAAGGCCAGCGACACCGCCGTGCCCCCCATATCCAGCCGCGCCTCGGCATCGGGATGGATGTGGAACCGGATCGCAAAGTTGACCCCCTTCAGCCGCCCATCAATCATCAACTTCTCAAACCGCCGCTTTTCGGCTGTGCTGATCGCGGTCAGCTTGTCGATCCCCGTCAGATGACGCCCGTCATTGGTCAGCATCAGATCCCGCACGTGGCTGAGGCCATGCGTCTTGGCCCAGCCCGAATGTGCCAGATGCACGCCCGCGCCATTTTCCCCCGGCAAAACCCGCAGCGTCGGCACCTCGGCACGCTCCTCCATCTCGCCCTCTGGATTGGCCCCCAGCCGAGAGGACGAATACCCCCCCACCTCCAGTGTCGAATGCGACGCCGTCGCCCGCCCCGCCAGCCGCCATTCCGGCCCAAAAGCCCGCCCTGACCCGCAAGAGACAATCACCGGACGCCGCCCTGATGTGAGTTCAAACGCATTGGTCGACGCATGGGCATGCCGCCCCGCCGCCCCGCCCGGCGGGCTGGCCGCATCGACGATGACGGTCGTTCGCCCTCCCGATATGCGCGCAAACCCCATCGCCAGCCCCGCCGATGGCATCGCCCTAACCCCGGCATTGGCCAGCGCCGTGTCCAGCCGCCCCTCGGCCCCCCGGCCCCCGCCATGAAACCGCGCCAGCCCCCCATCCGCATGGCGCAAGGACCGCAGCGTGGGCGCCATCCGCTCCATCGCCGCCAGATGCTCGGGCGGCGCCATATGCCCGGCCTCGCCCAGCGCCTGCGCGGCCCAGGTCAGCAGGGTGAACACCTCCAGCAACTCCTCGGGGTTGCGGGTGGGGATGCCCCCCTCCATGTCAATCTCGCTCTCGCAATCCTTGGCAAGCGCCGCCAGTGCCGGCCCCACGTGCCCCTGCATCCCTTCCAACGCCAAACCGGCCGAGATGACACCAGTCAACGCCTCAAACCTTGGCAACCCCGGCGCCGCCTTCTGCCAGCGCCGCGCCAGAAAGGCGGTCTGCGCGGCCAGCGCCTTGAAGTACATCGCACTTTGGGCCGCATCGGCACCTTGCAACAGCATCAGCGCATGGTTGATCCAGCGGATCAGCCGCCGTCCCGTCAACTCCGCCGTCCAGCCCGGCCCCCGCCCCGGCCCAAACCGCGTGATCCAGGCTAATGTCCACTCCTGCGCCCGCTTGCGCGCCGCGCTGTCGCCCACCGCCGCCAGATCATCCAGCCAGGCAAAGCCATGCGCCTCAGTCCCCGTGGCGGGGTCCGCGAACGGCACATCCCAAATCGCCACCCCCGGCTTCTCGACCACCACCCCGCCCGAGACGAAATTGCCCGACAGCAACTGCTTGCCCCGCGAATAGAGCCCGATGGTCCGCGGCTCCGGCTGCGACGCAAACCCCGTCGCCGCCGCCGCCCGCAGCGCGCGCCACATCGCATAGCGGTCGCGAAACCCACCCGACCGCCGCTGCTCCTCCTGCTCAGCCATGCTCGCCCACCTGTTCCGTCGCCCGGTTCCGGGTCATTCGCGACTTGACCATACTGACCGGCCCCCAGCCTGTCATCACAGCATTGGCGGTTCAGCAGAAAATGGCAACCGGCGTGCCCAAGATGGGCAAACCTGCCCCGGCTTGACGGCACGGCGCAGAACTGCCCATCCTACAAACGCCGCTTGGCGCCAGAACGACCGTCGCGGTGTCGCTATTCACCCGCACCGAGCGACAACCTCCTGAACAACCTCGGTTTGGTACACATTCGTCGCGCACCATTTGGTGAGGCTTCAACTGAAGTGAGCAATAGATGCGGACACGATGACAGGCTCGATTCGAAGCATGTCGCCCCAGTTTTGTCGACAGCAAAGAATAGGTGTCTAGACCCGGAAGCTGGTCGTCGACGCGGCCTCGCGGATGACCGTTGGCGATGGCGGTCAGGGTCGCCTTGAGATGGGCGACTGGCTCGATGCCGTTGATCTTGCAGGTTTCGATCGGCTATGCGCTGTGGCCCAAGACGCCGCCTTCGTCGCCGCGGCCGACGAATAGGGCATCGCTTGGATTGAGGGCGATCGGGCGGATCAAGCTTTCGACCCTGTCGGGGTCGATCTCGACGCAGTTGTCGTGAGGCAAGGTTTTTAGCCCAGCCAAGTGATTTTGGATGTAGGCAAGCTTTTGTCCCAGCCGGGCTTTACAGAGGTCTTGCGGCGTTGCGACTGCAGACAATCGCCGAAGACAGCCACCAGCGGCGCAGTGCGGGCCAGTCGTGCGGACAGATGTTAAAGGAGGGAGATGCCGTGGATACTGGCTCCGTCGGCATAGAATTTGGCGATGCGGCGCAAGCCCTCTGCCGCTATCTCAGATCCGTCACTTTCAAAGACCTCTTTCAGCTTGCAACGTGCTGCGCCCAGCAATTGGCCATGCGAATGGGTGCGCCGCCCTTGCGCTAGGGTTTGGTCAGCCGGTTGTCGTCGGTGTAACCGTCGACCTGCAGGATCCCATCGAAGCAGGTCACGAAGGTTTCGGCACACTCGCCGGCCCGACCGGGTGCGTAAAAGCAGACCGCGCCTGGCGGGTCATCGCCACCCCAGGGCCCGTCATCTTGGGCGAGCGCCCAAAGGTACCCGGTCTTTGTCACGCCGCGCCCTCGGTCAGGCAACGAGGATATCGTTTCATCCATGAACAGTTTACTCGACCGCTTTAGATCCTCAGCCAGACGATCCACCACGGGCATCAGATCGAACGCGGCCTTGCCGACCCAACCGGCCAAGACCGCGCGGTGGCGATCAAGCCCCGTCCGAACCAGGATCTGTCTCTGGCGACACAATGGCAGATGGTCCGCAAACTTGCTGACCAGCACAAGGGCGATGGTCGCCACGGTCTGAAGGCCGCCAATCACCAGATGGCTGGGCGCAAGGGCTTGGGTCACCCCGTCCGTGCAGGGCTGGCAGGCATATTTTGGGCGCACGGTCACGATGACGCGAAACCAGGCGGGAACGACGCCAGGCCGTTCGCTGCGGTCTTCACCGATCTTGTGCATGACACCAAAGCCGCAAAGACAGATCAGGTTATCAGGCTCGATGATTTCTTCGATGCGCGGCAGCGTGGCTGGCAGATTGCGGATGGTGCGCGGCAGCGCGGGCTTGCACGCCCCAGCGCCCACTTTCACGGCCCGTTCTTCCTTTTCCGCCTCGACCTCGGCCAAGGCGATGGACAGGTCCTCGAGGGCAAGCCGACGTTGATCTTCAGACAGCTTTCCCGACCGCTTGCCATAAAGCGCATGGTTCAGTTCGGCGATGAGATGCTCTTGCTGACGGGTGACTTCCTTGAGCGCCGCCACGGTTTCCATTCACGCCAGAACCGCCACGCGCTGCGCGGCTGGAATGAAAGAAAGGTCGATGGCGCGGGCGGTCTGCATGGTCTGGAGTTATCACCAAACCCCAGTAAAAGACGCCAAAACAAGCGGTTGATTCACTCTGCCGCTATCGGTGGCGGGCCTCCGATGCCTTCACTTTGCGCCAGTCACGCCCGGCAAACAGCGCCTCAGACCGTAGATGGTTCAGCGCCATTACCCCGCCCTTGATCGCGGGCCAAATGAAGCTTGCGTCCTCCAGCCGTTTGTCGGCCATCACCAGACCGGTGCCGCCCCAGTAAAGCAGTTTCAACCTGTCAGCCCGACGCGAGTGGAACAGAAAGACCATGTCGGTCAACAGATCCTTTCGCAGCACCGATGACACCAATCCTGCCAACCCATCATGCTCTTTGCTGAAGTCGATGGGCAGCGCCAAGACCATGATCCGCACTCGATTGGGCGGGAACATCATGGCGGGGGCCTGATCGCCCGCACGATCTCGGAAATTCTTGTGGATGTCGTGGCATCGTCAAGCCGAATTATACCTGGCCCAAGGCAATCTCAATTGTCCCCATCGGCTGCGCATCTGGCTTGCCCGGCCGCTCAGGACGGACCGGCACAGGGGGGAGAATTCCTTCTAACAGCACAATCGACGCGAAGCAAAAGAGGTCGCACTCATTCCAGGCAAAACCAACTTCCCGTCCCGCGCCCGACCGCGCCATTCCGACAAATAGTTCGCCCGCAGCCCATACCTCGCCCCAACCGCGTTTGCCGTCAGATCAGTCTTCAGGCTCAGCGTAAGCGCTGTTTCGATCACACCTTGGCGGCGCAAATCCACGGCGGCAGATGTTCGATCCGGCTTTGGGTATGGCCGCTGATGGTTGCCGTGAAGGTGCTGGCCATTCAGGCGCGGGGGTCGACTGTATTCATCTTGCAGGTTTCGATCAGTCACGCGACGGCGGCCCGGTTTTCTGCCCCGGCGTCAGCGCCTGCGACGAGGG